>NZ_JBXWMF010000008.1:0-194699 GCF_059609725.1 Ruegeria sp. YTSC199 | reverse complement strand
GTTCGGTTGTACCTGTTCCGAGGACCGCGTGCGGCAAAGCCTGTCGATCTACTCGGCCAAGGACATCGAGAAGATGACAACGCCCGAGGGTAAAGTGACCGCCGATTGCCAGTTCTGCGGTGCCCATTATGTGCTGGAACCGGGCACGGTCGGATTTGATGCGGACGACACCTGATCCAACCGAGCAATTGCGGGCGGCGCTCAGCCGCCCCGGTCCCAGGTCGAGCGATTTCGACCTTAACCCGGAAACCGTTTTGCCCGAGGGCCGCAAGCTGCGCCCGGCAGGCGTTCTGGTACCGATTTCGGTTTCAACCGGAATACCACGACTGATCCTGACCAAACGGTCCTCGGCCTTGAAGCATCACCCCGGCCAGATCGCCTTTCCCGGCGGCAAGCAGGATGAGGGCGACGTGGATGTCACCGCTACCGCCCTGCGTGAGGCGCGGGAGGAAATCAGTCTGCCGCCAGACCTGCCCGAGATTCTGGGACACCTGCCGACCCATGAGACCGTCACATCTTTCACCGTGACGCCGGTTGTAGCGATCCTACGGGCGCCGTTCCAACCGATCCCGGAACCGGGTGAAGTGGACGAGGTGTTCTCGGTTCCGCTTGCACATGTGCTCAACCCTGCGAATTATGTCGTTGAATCGCGCCGTTGGCGGGGTCACAAGAGGTTTTATTACACTGTGCCGTTCGGTCCCTATTACATCTGGGGCGCGACGGCCCGGATGTTGCGGGGATTGGCCGCGCGGGTGAGTGAATGACGCAAATATCGGAAGGCTGGGTTACTGACCAGGCAACTCAAAAGGTCTGCGCGGCGTTGACCGGGGCCGGTGCACAGGCGCTGTTTGTGGGTGGCTGCGTCCGAAACGCGCTGCTGGGTGCGCCAGTCTCGGATATCGACATTGCCACTGATGCGCATCCTGAGCGGGTGATGGAACTGGCTAAGGCGGCAGGTCTCAAGGCTATTCCCACCGGCATTGATCATGGCACCATTACCGTGGTCAGCGGCGGTGCCCCGCACGAGATCACCACCTTTCGCCGCGATGTGAAAACCGATGGCCGCCGGGCTGTGGTGGCGTTTTCCGACAAGGTGGAAGAGGACGCCGCGCGCCGCGATTTCACCATGAACGCGATTTATGCCCGGCCCGACGGCACCGTGCTGGACCCGCTGAACGGCCTGCCCGACCTGCAGGCGCGGCGGGTAAGGTTCATCGGCACGGCCGAGAACCGCATTCGCGAGGATTACCTGCGCTCGCTGCGTTATTTCCGGTTCCACGCCTGGTATGGCGATGCCAAGGCCGGGTTCGACCCGGACGCGTTGGCGGCAATTGCGGCCAATCTGGACGGGCTGGCCGGTCTGTCGCGCGAACGGGTCGGCGCCGAGTTGCTGAAACTGATGGGCGCACCCGATCCCGCACCCTCGGTCGCTGCCATGCGTCAGGCGGGCGTTCTGGCACAGTTACTGCCGGGGACCGAAGACCGTTCGCTGGCGCCTCTGGTTGATTTGGAACGCCAGGCCGGGGCCACCCCCGAGCCGATCCGACGTCTGGCCGCCATTGCCACGCCCGAGATCGCCAAAACCCTGCGCCTGAGCAAAGCGCAGTTGCAACGGCTGACCCGGATGCGCGATGAGGCCTCGGGCACTGCCAGCATTGCCGAACTGGGCTTCCGCTATGGGGAAGAGGGCGGGATGCACGAAACCCTGCTGCGTTGCGCTTTTCTGGAGCGACCCTGGTCTGAAGACATGCGGCAGGATTTGCGCAAAGGCGCCGCTGCCGATTTTCCGGTTCAGGCAACCGACCTGATCCCTGACTTCACCGGCCCCGCGCTGGGTAAAAAACTGGCCGAGCTTGAGGCCCGCTGGATCGCCTCTGGCTTTTCCTTGAATCGCAAAGACCTGCTGAGCGGTTGAGACGAAGTCTCAAAAAGGGATGACAAATTTATCGTATTGTGATTACGTGCCCCTGTTACCTGATTTGGAGGGAGGCATGCGAATGTACTACGGGATCTGGTTCGGCTGAAGCCGGAACACTTTGACCCGTAAGGGTGGTGTTCTGGCGCCATCTTTCTTCGTATGTCCTGAATAATCCTGCTCAATCGGAGCACCCTCCATGTTTCGCTATTTCGAAAACCTCGTTGACCCTTTTTTTGCGTATGAAGAGACCGACACGCCGCCCACGCGGCTGTGGCCGTTCATGCTGGACTATTCCCGGCCGTTCGTTCGGGTGTTCTTCTGGGCCGCGCTGATCTCGGTCATTGTTGCAGCGGTCGAGGTCGGCCTGATTTATTACATGGGTCGGGTTGTTGACCTGCTGTCCGGTCCACCGGCCGAGGTCTGGCAAGCCCACGGCACTGAACTGATCCTGATGGCGGTGTTCGTGCTGTTGCTGCGTCCGATGCTGCATGTGTTCGATGTGCTGTTGCTGAACAACACGATCCTGCCGAACTTTGGCACCCTGATCCGCTGGCGCGCGCACAAGCACGTGCTGCGTCAGTCGGTCGGGTGGTTCGAGAATGATTTTGCGGGCCGAATTGCCAACCGGATCATGCAGACGCCGCCCGCAGCCGGGGAAGCGGTGTTTCAGGTCTTCGACGCAATTTCCTTCTCGCTGGCTTATTTTATCGGTGCGGCGATCCTGTTGATGGCCGCTGATCCACGCCTGCTGTTGCCGCTGCTGTTCTGGCTTGCCCTCTATGGGTTGTTGGTGCGCTGGACGGTGCACCGGGTGGGTCCAGCCTCGAAGGCGGCGTCAGATGCGCGCTCGGCGGTGACTGGCAGGGTGGTCGACAGCTATACCAATATCCACTCGGTCAAGATGTTTGCCCATGACAATCAAGAGCTGGACTATGCCCGCGAAGCCATCGAGAAAACCCGCCGGACCTTTCAGGTCGAGATGCGGATCTTTACGATCATGGATGCGGTTTTGGTCACGCTGAACGGTCTATTGATCGTTGGTGTAGTCGGCTGGGCGATTGCGTTATGGATGCAGGGCAGCGCCTCGGTTGGTGTGGTCGCGGCCGCCACCGCCCTGACTTTGCGGCTGAACGCGATGACGGGCTGGATCATGTGGGCGCTGACCAGTTTCTTCCGCCAACTTGGCGTTGTGGCCGAGGGGATGGAGACCATTGCCCAGCCCATCGATCTGCTGGATAAGCCCGACGCGAAACCCTTGCAGCTGACCAAAGGCCAGATCGACATTCGCGATCTGTCGCACCATTACGGGCGCAAGACGGGCGGCTTGGATCACATCAATCTTACGATCTTCCCAGGTGAGAAAATCGGCCTGATCGGGCGGTCTGGTGCCGGAAAATCGACACTCGTAAAGCTACTTTTGCGGTTTTACGACGTGGAACAAGGCGCGATCCTGATCGATGACCAGAACATTGCAAGCGTCACGCAGGACAGTTTGCGCAGCCATATCGGTATGGTGCAGCAGGACAGTGCTTTGCTGCATCGCTCGGTGCGCGACAATATTCTCTATGGCCGTCCCGAGGCCACCGAAGAGCAGATGATCGGCGCTGCAAAACAGGCTGAGGCGCATGAGTTTATCCTTGATCTGCAGGACCCGCAGGGGCGCACCGGCTACGACGCGCATGTTGGAGAACGCGGCGTGAAACTCTCCGGTGGTCAGCGGCAGCGGGTGACGTTGGCGCGGGTGATCCTGAAAGACGCGCCGATCTTGTTGTTGGATGAGGCGACATCCGCACTAGATTCCGAGGTCGAAGCATCGATTCAGGAAACTCTCTACGGCATGATGCAAGGTAAAACCGTGATCGCTATTGCCCACCGGTTGAGCACCATTGCCCAGATGGACCGCATTCTGGTCATGGATGGCGGCCGGATCGTAGAACAGGGCGGCCATTCCGAGCTGTTGGCCCAAGGCGGGCTTTACGCCCAGTTCTGGGCGCGGCAATCTGGGGGCTTCCTGAACCCGGAGGCTGCGGAATGAAGGTTGCCGACCTCATCGATCCGTTCAAAAACACTGAAACGCCCCCGCCGCAAACGCTGGGGGCGTTTATCCGCTGGTGCCTGTCGGGGGCCTGGCCGATGATCTTCGTTGCGGCCTGTTTCTCGGCCTCGGCGGGCGCGATGGAGGCCGGAACCGCCTGGATGCTGGGTCTGGTGATTGATCTGGCGACCGAGAGCGGGCCCGAGAACATCCTGAGCGGCAGCAATCTGTGGACGATCCTTGGCGTGGCGGCGTTCTTCATGCTGCTGCGCCCGGTGTTTTTCGGGTTTTCGGCGTTTTCGAACAACTACGTCGTCATGCCCAACATTCCGCCACTGGTTCTGGCCAAGCTGAACCGCTGGACGCTGGGCCAGTCGGTCACCTACTTCGATGACGATTTCGCGGGCCGGATCGCGCAGAAACAGATGCAGACCTCGAACGCGATGGCCTCGGTGGTGTCCGAAACGATCAGCGCGATTGTCTTTGCCCTGGCCTCACTTGCGGGCTCTTTGCTTTTGTTAGGGTCTATTCACCCACTGGTTATCCTGCCCTTTGCCGGTTGGCTGGTGGTCTATTTCCTGCTGATCCGCTGGTATCTGCCGCGCATTCGCGTGCGGTCTTCGGCGCGGGCCGGAGCGCGGGCGATGGTGTCGGGGCAGGTGGTCGATACGATCACCAATATCAAGACCGTCAAGCTGTTCGCTCATTCCGCGTTCGAGGATCAGGCCGCGCGGAACTCGATGGTCGATCTGCGTGAGAAAATGCTGGCCTTCGGCAAACTGTCTGCCAGCTTCCGCTTTATCCTGATGGTATTGGCAGGTGTTCTGCCAGTTCTGCTGATCGGTGCAACGCTGTTGCTGTGGCGCAACGGGGTTGCGTCGGCGGGGGATATCGTGGCAGCGGGTGCGATCTCGATCCGTGTTTCGCAGATGACCGGCTGGGTCAGTTTCACGCTGATGGGGCTTTATGCCAATGTGGGCGAGATCGAAAACGGAATGAAAACGCTGGCCAAGCGCGAGAGGGTCGAGGATGCGCCCGACGCGACCGGCTTGACGGTAACGGCAGGACAGATTGATTTCGACCATGTCAGCTTTGCCTATGGCCGCGATGTGGGTGGTGTGTCTGATGTGACCATGACCGTTCATCCGGGAGAGAAGCTGGGCATTGTTGGCGCCTCGGGGGCGGGGAAATCGACTTTGGTGTCGCTACTACTCAGGCTCTATGACGGGGAAAATGGCGCAATTCGCATTGACGGGCAGGATGTAGGCCAGGTGACGCAGGACAGTTTGCGTGGCCAGATCGGCATGGTTACGCAGGAAACCGCGATGTTCAATCGATCGGCACGTGAGAACATCCTGTATGGCCGCCCGGATGCCAACGAGGATGAGATGATCGCGGCCGCCAGAAAGGCCGAGGCGCATGAGTTTATTCTCAGCCTGCAGGATGCCCATGGTCGCACCGGATATGACGCGCATCTGGGCGAGCGCGGTGTGAAGCTCAGCGGTGGACAGCGGCAACGGATTGCCCTGGCACGTGCGATTCTCAAGGACGCGCCGATATTGGTGCTGGATGAGGCGACGTCCGCGCTGGATTCCGAGGTCGAAGCCTCGATCCAGACAGCGCTTCACCGGGTGATGCAGGGCAAAACCGTGCTGGCGATTGCACATCGCCTGTCCACGCTCAGTGAGATGGACCGGATCATTGTCTTGGATGAAGGGCGGATTGTGGAAACCGGCACTCATGACGCGCTGTTGGATCAAGGCGGGCTCTATGCCCGGTTCTGGCATCGTCAGTCCGGCGGGTTCATTCAGGCAGAAGCGGCGGAATAACGCTCTCAGGGGTTTTGTTGCGCGCAAAGCCCCGGTATCAGGCCCCCCATGACGCAGCAGTTCACCATAACCCGCCTGGGGCATCAGGGCGATGGCATCGCCGACGGCCCCGTTTACGCACCCCGCACCCTGCCGGGTGAGGTGGTCAGCGGTACGTTGGTTGGCCAGTTGCTGACTGATATCCGGGTTGAAACGCCCTCGGATCAGCGGGTGAAGGCTCGGTGCCGCCACTACAAGGCATGCGGTGGGTGTCAGTTGCAGCACGCCGCGGATGAATTCGTGGCCGATTGGAAGGTCGAGGTGGTGCGTACCGCCCTGACGGCACAGGGGTTGGAGGCGCCGATGCGTCCGATCCACACCTCTGCGGAACGCTCGCGCCGCCGGGCGACAATCGCGGTACGACGGACGAAAAAGGGCACGCTGGCCGGGTTTCATGGCCGCGCCTCGGACACGATTACCGAGATTCCTGACTGTCATTTGCTGGACCAGGCCCTGATTGCGGCCATCCCAGTGGCCGAAGCACTTGCCGTTCTGGGTGGCAGCCGCAAGGGCGTGCTGGCGGTGACTTTAACCTTGTCGGAAGGCGGGCTGGATGTGGCGGTCAAAGGCGGCAAGCCTCTGGATGGTCCTCTGGAACTTGCGCTGGCGCAGGCAACCGAGAAACACGGGCTGGCGCGGTTGAGTTGGGATGGTGAGGTGATTGCGATGCGCCAGCCTCCGGTGCAGAGGTTCGGCGTGGCCGGGGTTGTGCCGCCGCCGGGCGCGTTCCTACAGGCGACAAAAGACGGGGAACAGGCTCTAATGCAGGCGGTTTTGCTGGCCACGCAGGGCGCAAAGCGCATTGTTGACCTGTTCGCCGGCTGCGGCACCTTCTCATTGCCCCTTGCTGCAAATGCAGAGGTTCACGCGGTCGAAGGTGAGGCTGCGATGACGGACGCATTGGATCAGGGCTGGCGTCGTGCGCAAGGCTTGAAACGCGTCACCACCGAGGCCCGCGATCTGTTCCGCCGCCCGCTGATGCAGGATGAATTGAAGGGCTTTGACGCTGTCGTCATCGACCCGCCCCGCGCAGGGGCGGAGGCACAGATATCCGAACTGGCGCAGGCGCTGCGCCCGGTGATCGCTTATGTGTCGTGCAATCCGGTCACCTTCGCCCGGGATGCAAAAACGCTGGTTAACGCGGGCTACACCCTTGAATGGGTACAGGTGGTGGACCAATTTCGATGGTCATCACACACCGAACTGGCCGCGCGGTTTGTCTTGGGGCCCACACCATGAGCACACAGGAGAAAGTCATAATGGGATTCAATCAACGCCTGTTTGGCATCATTGAAAATCCCATCTTCGGCCGGTTCATCACCGGGGTCATCATTTTCAATGCCATTTTGCTGGGGATGGAGACATCACCCACCCTGATGGAGGCCGCCGGCCCCTTGATCGTGACGCTTGACAGCATCTGTCTGACGATCTTTGTGGCCGAGATCGCCATGAAATTGCTGGCCAGTGGGCGGCGGTTCTTTTTAAACGGCTGGAACGTCTTCGATTTCATCGTCGTCGGCATTGCTCTGATCCCCAGTGCCGGGGGACTGTCGGTGCTGCGGGCGCTGCGGATATTGCGGGTTCTACGAGTTATCTCGGTGGCGCCCCGCCTGCGGCGGGTTGTCGAAGGCTTCATCTCGGCTCTGCCGGGCATGGCCAGCGTGTTCCTGTTGATGGCGATCCTGTTCTATATCGGTGCGGTGATCTCGACCAAGCTGTTCTCGACGTCTTTCCCCGAATGGTTCGGCGATTTGGGTCAGTCGGCCTATACGCTGTTCCAGATCATGACGCTGGAGAGCTGGTCGATGGGCATCGTGCGTCCGGTCATGGAGGTGTACCCTTATGCCTGGGTGTTCTTTGTGCCCTTCATCATGGTCACCACCTTTGCGGTGGTGAACCTGCTGGTGGGTCTGATCGTGAACTCGATGCAGGACGCACACCACGCCGAGGATGAGGTGAAAACCGACGCCTATCGTGACGAGGTGCTGGAGCGGCTGGAAAGCATCGAACGTCGCCTGACCGAGCAATCACACAGCAAAAAGTGATTTCAGTTTTTCTAATTTCTGGCATAATGCTGAAAAAAAAGAGCAGGCAGTGAAACATGGATCGTCGAGTATTTGGATTGGGCGCAATGGCAACGCTGAGTCTCTCAGCTTGTGCCTCGGCAGGCCCCAGATTTCTAACCTATGATGGGCCCGAAGTGACGTCGCTGGTCATCAACAAGGGTGCGCGGAAGATGTATCTTCTGCACAACGAGAAAATTCTCAAATCATACGATGTCAGACTTGGGTTTGCCCCGACAGGGACAAAAACCAAGCGTGGCGATGGGCGCACGCCTGAGGGCAGCTATCTGATTGATCGGCGCAATCCCAACAGCAGTTATCACCTTTCGCTTGGGATCTCATACCCGAATTCTCAGGACATTGCGCAGGCCAAAGCGGCGGGGGTGGACCCAGGCGGTGATATTTTCATTCACGGTGAGCCTAAGAAACGGTCCGAGCGTAAGCGCGCAAAAAAGAATGCGGATTGGACCGCGGGCTGTATCGCCGTCAAGAATGAAGAGATCGAAGAGATCTATGCGATGGTGAACCAGGGCACGCTGATCACGCTGCGCCCTTAAGCGGTTTCCAAGCCCCAAACCCGAATTGCATGTAATCGCGCTGGTAAGCATCCACCGCCAGCGCCTCAAGCGAGTCGTCGTAAATTTCGGCCAGCGAAAACGGGACATCCGGTGCGCTCAGGCCGGGTGTTGGCGGGCGGTCATGCCCCATCCGGCGCGCCAGATCAGGCAAGGCAACGGCGATCTCGTCTTCTCGCAGGATCAGGTCGGGGAAAGCAAAAGTAGTCATCCCCTCAAGGATCTGAGATTGGCTGCACCACACACCATCCACCCGCACCGGTGTCTGTCCGGCCAGGTTTTGCCGCAGAAAGGTGAGGAAGGCAGAAAACGCCTCTAGGTGCTGGTCGCGCGGATAGTTGCCTTTACGTAGCTGGCCGGGGATCGGCATCTTGAACCGGTTGCGCAGCATGTTGCGGATTTTCAGGTAGGCACCAGGTTCGGTGCTGAGAATATAAGAGCAAAAGGCCGAATGCGCCCGCGCCAGAGGGTGCCGAAGCACGGTGAATTTACGATGCTCCGTATGGGCCTGCAACCAGTGCCGCGTCTGTTTGCGGTTCTGATTTGTGATCAGCTTGTCGGTCTTGGTCGCATCCAGATCGGCCAGCCACTGTGTCACCGGTCCCTCGATCCCGCCGCGTATCGGCAGATACATCAGCGGCGTGTCTGGTGTGGCGACATAAGTGCCGATCGCGGGTCCGCGACGAGGCTCGAAATTCGGGGTGCGGTGCAGATTGAAGCTGTCGATCCGGGCCAGCGCCCGCTCGGTCTCTTCCGGATTAGTCACCTTTGACAGGGCCGTTTCGGGGTTTTGCGGCTTGATCGTGTCGTCGATCGAGGACAGCCGGGACGGAACCCCCAGCCACGTGGCCAACCCATTCAGAACGTCCAGATTGGTCAGATCCTCATACGCGATATAAAACGCGGTCTGCCCGGTGGTTTGCAGCGCGTTGAGCAGCAGAAGTTGAAAATCCTGCTGCTGGTCCAGGTATTTCTCGAATTCCTGCGTTTCGAACTCAACCTGTGCATCGCGGCGACGTTTGATGTTCTTCAGCTGCCACTGCTTGGTCTCGCGCGCGATTTTCAGCGAAATGTAACTGTCCAGCGGGTTGCGCGTCAGGATGACCTTGGCACAACGCGGATCGGACAATGCAGACTCTAACACACGGGGATCGTGCCCGTGAAAGAACCGAAACCCGTTGATACTGCCCGGTGCGGACCTGATCGCCTGAACCAGTTTCATCGGGTCGTTGTCCCGTTCCTCAAGCGTTACGCCCAGCAGGCTATCGGATTTGAGGCGGCCGATGAAATGCGGGTTGAACGCTTCGCCATGGCAAGTAACCCCGTCCAGTGCGTTCAGGTTGAATTCCAGCAGGTTGGACCCGGTGCGCATCGCGGCAAGAACAATGAAATAGTCAAATCCGGATGTCATCACAGGCTATTGTACCAGATAGGGTTTCTTGAACGGCCGGGCACGGGCGCCAAACACATCATCGGTGGGGAAGTCGCCCATCAGATAGGGGTGCATCCCCTGATTCTTGAGGTTCTGAAGGAATTTCCCGAACCCCGAAAGATCCTCCATCAACGGTGCCTCTGTCAGGTGGCTGGCGCGTGAGGTGCCGATTTCCTCGATCACCGTCTGCAAGGGTTCCATCGGAGATTCCACAAACTCTGCCAGCGACCAGATACGCACCCGCGCCTTGGTCCAGACCGAGTTCAGAACCTCAAGCTGTTTGGTCTCGATCTGTTGCAGGCGGGCGGCCTCATTGCGGATGTCGGCAAAGTTCCTGTTAGACCGAAACAGCGGGATTGCCCAAGCTCCGGTGATGACCGAGATTTGCGCGTTCCTGTCCCGGGTCAGAAACCAGTTGATCTTCTGGGTATCCGCGGGACCGAACTGAAAGCACTGCCGCTCGCCCCGGGTGTTCCAGATCAGGTTCGAGACAAAGGCTGTTGGGTTGTAGTCCCGCAGAACGGCGCAATCGCTGAGCGACCCATTGATAATCGTTTCGCCACCGGAAAACTCGGCCCGTTCGGGGCCGAACAGATGCCCGTGCACGCGCGCGCCCGTGGTTTCGGTCAGCCAGGGCTCGAACCCTTCGAACAGCTCTGCAAAGCCTTGGAACACCGAATAGGGGAAAGAGGTAAGCCCATTCTCGCTGCCGTGGCGAGGGAAGCGACTTTGCATATACAGCCCGTCGCGCCCACAGGTCCGGCGCTCGACCGCTTTGGAGAACACACGGTCGATCTTACCCGGGTTGGGCTCGGCCGGTCGCATGGCGGTGTTCTGATCGGTCAGGAAGGATTGATACAACCGATCTGCGTGCGGCCAGATCTTCCGTGCCACGAAGCAGTCTGAGCGGCGCAACAACTGCAGATGGTCGTCATAGAAGATATGCGGCCGTCCCTGATAGTCGAATTTGGACAGGGTCAGCGACCGGCTTTCGATATGGGTGGAATAGAGCCGCGCCAGCGTCTGGAAATAGCTTTCATCCGGAATCCAGACACGTCGGAAATAGCGGTCATAGGTCTGTCGCCTGGGGTCCTGCAGAATGGCCGAGAGAGTCTGGCGGGTCAGGCACCACCACTGGCTGCCCATATGCGGCACCAACCCGTCAGGGATTTTGCGGCGTATGCCGAGCGCGCGCTGCAGCTTCACATAGGCGTCGAACAGTTTGCGGTTCCTGCGCCAGGAAAACGGGAACCGCAGGGTGAATCGTTCCTGATCCAACCCGCCAATGGTCCAGCTGACGTCGGCGGTGGTGGCGCTTTCGATGAAATCAACGCGGGGTCGGTCGGCGAGATAGTCGATCAGTTC
Organism: Ruegeria sp. YTSC199; assembly: GCF_059609725.1. Taxonomy (NCBI): domain Bacteria; kingdom Pseudomonadati; phylum Pseudomonadota; class Alphaproteobacteria; order Rhodobacterales; family Roseobacteraceae; genus Ruegeria; species Ruegeria sp. YTSC199. Next base: position 183,443 of record NZ_JBXWMF010000008.1, on the reverse strand, counting down.
TTCCACCGGCCGCAACGGCAGGCAGGCGCCTGACGACAGGTAGGCGTGATGCACGTCCGGAAAGGTGCTCAGCATCAGTTCCGCCGCGGATTGCGATGCCGCAACGATGCCCCAACCACCCCATTCGCAGACATGACGGTCGGAAAATCGGATCAGCGGGTCGTTGGCGCATGAAGCGGTGAATTCGGCATAGGCCCGGGCGGGCACTTTGCGGTCCACGTGGATCACCACCGGGCAGCCTGAGGCGGTCCAATGGCGTGCCACCTGCTCGGCCCGGTGCAGCGCTGTGTGGACCAGCATGATAACGCCCAGACGGCTCACGCCCAGTTTCCTTTCGACATCAGGCCAAGGATCTCAAGCTGCCGCCAGTTGATGAGTTTCTCGGATTTCTCGCACCAGAAAACCGGCTTGTCCCCCAACCCCTCGGCATAAGCGCGGTACTCGCCCGACCGGCGGAAGTGCTGGCGGCGCTGCATCTCTTCCCGCGCTTTTTCACCCAAAGTGCTGATCAGCTTGGCATGCAGCAAAGCGCCGCTGGTCTTTTCGCCGCCCCATTCGTCATAGACCTGGTTCAGCCCGCGCGGCAGCAGCGAGTGGGTCGAACTGACATAGACATAGCGCCGGTCCCATTTGACCAAAGGAATCTTGTTCAGCGCCGGCGCCTTCGAGGGGGCGTCACGGAAAAACACCCGCGCGCGCGGGCCACCTTGGATCCACAGATTCCCGTAATCCGGGTTCTTCGTGATCATGTAATTGCCGGAATCGAACCAGCGGGCGATCTCAAACGGGTCCTGCCCTTCGCGATAGGGTTCCGCATCCACCGGTCCCTGCGGGTACATGTCGATCAGCATGGTGCCGAAACTGCGCACAGCGCAGCCATCCAGCCAATCGGTCAGGGCACCGATCGGGCGGGTGTCGCAGAACGGATAGATGAAGAACTCATCCGGATCGACGGTCAGGACCCAGCGTCCATGTGCGTATTTGCGCAGCAGGTAATTTGACCAGTCCAGTCCGAACGAGGCCCGTTTGTAGCTGGCTTGCGCGTGCCAGACCGAGGCGTCGGGCTGACTGGCCAGATACTCACGCGAGCCGTCATCGCTGTCATTGTCGACGAACAGAAAATGGTCGATGCCCAGCTTGCGGTAATAATCCATGAAATAAGGCAGGCGGATTTTTTCGTTTCGCAACACGCTCATCAACAACACGTCGTTGCGTCGGATGTTGGCGGTCTTGTCGGACACCGGCTTCAGCTGTCGCTGTTTCATAACGCAGCGCGCAAGGCGGCGCTTGCGCCGCAATCTCATTCGGTATGAATCCAACAGGCTCACGCGTGCGCTCTGCCTTTTTTGTTACGCGAGCTTGCCCGGGGGCTGGACGATCCAGATTGGTGCCGGGCAATTGCCGATTTATGCCACCTTTGCATCTTTCATGGCAACGCATTTAAAATTGGTTAGTCACATATGCGGCTTTTCAGCATATTTTCCCCATAAGGCCCAGTTTCTGCAGTTGGGCCCAGCCCTGAAAACGGACCGATTGGGGCGTCCACATGTTAGGACGGTCGGCGATTGCATCATAATAGGCCGCAAACTGGTCGGGATCGTGGAAATGCTGACGTCGCGCTTTCTCGGATTTTGACTTTCCGACCACTTCGGGCAAGAACTTGGTGTGCAGCAACACTCCTGCAGGGGTGTTGCCCCCGGGTCCGTCATAGATCGCATTCAGGTGCCGGGGCAGGGCAGAGTGGCACGAGTTCACAAAGGCATAGCGTCGCGACCACCGGACCAGAGGGATTTTATTCAGCGTCGGCGAATGGCGGGGCCGGTCGGCAAAGAACATGCGTTCCCGCGCGCCGCCCTGCACCCAAAGGTTGCCTAAAGGGCTTTGCCGCTGCGAACGGTAGGGGCCGGGGTCGAACCAGTTCAGAACCTCGGTGGGGTCGGTTTCAGGGTCAAAGCTTTGCGTGCCCAGCGGGCCCTTGGGATAAAGATCCAGCATCAGCGCGCCAAAGGCGGCACGGCTTTGCCGGTCCAGTTCTGCGGTCAGGTCCTGCAGGGGTTTGCTGTCGTGCTGGGGATAGATCAGCAGCTCATCAGCATCCACCATCAAGGTCCAGTGACCATGCCCATAGCGCATTTGCAGCCATGTCAGCCAATCCAGCCCGTATCGCGCCTCACGATAGCCGGCCGGAGTCTGCCACAACGACACATCCGGCTGATCACGCAGGAAATCGACCGAGCCGTCATCGCTGCCATTATCCACGATCAGAAAATGATCCACCCCCAGCGTGCGATAGTGGCGGAAGAACCATGGCAGGCGGTTGAGTTCGTTGCGCAACGTGGTGAAGGCCAGAACGGCACCGGGCCTGATCTGTGCGGTCTGATCGTTCAGGCTGGTCAGTTGATGGCGGCTGCGGAAGGATCGCCACAGAAGCTGTCGCCGTTTCAGACGCAACCGGTATTTCTGCACCCATCCGATGGGCGGAAGAGTATCGGTTGCACGGTCGGTCATGGGCGGCTCATTTCGCGTAATTGCCGTTCTGATGCCAGCGCCAGGCATCTCCGATCATTGTCTCTAACGTTGATCTTTTCGGCGTCCAGCCCAGTTCTTCCCCGGCACGTGCCGAGCCCGAGACCAGCTTGGTGCAATCCCCGGCACGGCGCGGGCCGATGGAATAGGGCACCTCGCGATTGGTGACTGCTTTGGAATGGCCGATTACCTCCATCACCGAAAAGCCCGTGCCGGTGCCCAGGTTAAACACCCGGCTGCCTTTGCCCTGCTCCAGCCAATTGAGACCCAACACATGCGCGTCGACCAGATCGCAGACATGCACATAGTCGCGGATGCAGGTTCCGTCAGGCGTGTCGTAATCAGTGCCGAATACGGTCAGGCCATCGCGCTTGCCGTCAATCGCATCCAGCATCAGCGGCACCAGATGGGTTTCCGGGCGGTGGAATTCGCCCACCTCGCCGTCCGGATCGGCGCCGGCGACGTTGAAATAGCGGAAGATGACATGATTCAGCCCGTGTGCGGCCTGAAAATCGCGCAGAATATCCTCGATGGCGCGTTTCGATGCGCCATAGGCGTTCAGCGGTTCTTGCGGTGTGTCTTCGTCCAGCACCACGTTGTCATGTTCGCCATAGGTGGCGCAGGTCGACGAGAAGACAAAGTTCAGGCAGCCCGCGGCGACCGCGGCTTCTATCAGGGACAGCGAGCCGGTGACGTTGTTGGTCCAATATCTGCCAGGTTCGGACATCGCTTCACCCACCTGACTGAGGGCGGCAAAGTGCATCACGGCGGCAGGTTTGTATTTGGCAAAGACCTCATCCAACCGGGCGCGGTCCAGCAGGTCACCCTGTTCGAACGGGCCGAATTTCACCGCGTCCTGCCAGCCGGTGATCAGGTTGTCGTAGGTCACTGGCGTATAACCCGCCTGCGCCAGCGCCTTGCAGGCGTGCGATCCGATATATCCGGCGCCGCCGGTTACAAGAATGTTGGTCATCTATTCTTCCAGATTAAAAAACTGTGCACAGCTATGCCGTCGGGCCTATGTCGATTAGGGCAAAGACCTCACTCCAACCCCATGGCGGCCATCATTTCTTCCAGCTTGGGGACGTCCTGAGGGTTGTTCAGCTCCCAGAACTGGCGGCCTTTGGCCTCGACCTCGACGCACAAAACCTTGCGGCCGTTTTCCATGAAACGCAGCTGTTCCAGCCCTTCCAGTTGCTCCAGCGGACCAGCGGGCCATGCGGGGTAGGCGGCCAGCGCATCGGGGCGATAGGCATAGACGCCGACATGGTGGAAGACCGGGGTTGCGTCGTCTCCGGCAAAAGTTTCGGCGGTATAGGGGACGACTTCTTTCGAGAAATACATGGCGCTGTTGTCGGCGGCGAACACCGCCGTGGTGCCGCCGACGCGCCCGTTTTTGCGGTCATTGAGCAGGCTGTTCAGCGCGTTGCCGTCACAACGCAGAACCGGTGTCGCTACCCCGGCTTCGGGCGCGGCGCGCAATCCGGCGATCAGGTCTTCGACAAACCAGTGCGGGGTCAGCGGCGCATCGCCCTGCAGGTTCACCACGATGTCGTAACCGGCGCCAAGCTCGGCATGCGCTTCGGCGCAGCGTTCGGTGCCATTGCCGCAGGTTTCCGAGGTCATCACCACCTCAGCCCCGAAGCCTTCGGCCACCTCGCGGATGCGGTCGTCATCGGTGGCGACAACCACCTTGTCGACGCCCGAGACTGAACAGGCCGCGCGCCAGGACCGTTCGATCAGGGTCATTGCATTGCCACTGGCGCCGGTCAGCGGGACCAGCGGTTTGCCCGGATACCGGGTCGAGGCATAACGGGCGGGAATGGCGATCAGAACGGACATCAGGCCTCCTTCAGCTCAACGCCCGGAGCGTAGGCGATAAAGAACGGGTTTGCATATTCGTCTTTGCCATAGGTCAGCGGTGTGTGGTCATCAAAGCGCACAACCTGGCCGCCGGCGCCCGCCAGAACGGCGTGACCTGCGGCGGTATCCCACTCCATCGTGCGCCCAACGCGGGGATACAGATCGGCCTCACCCGTTGCCACCAGGCAGAATTTCAACGACGAGCCCGCGCTCTTGCTGTCCTGTACCTGATACTTGTTGATGTAGTCTTCGGTCGCCTGATCCCGGTGCGATTTCGACGCCACGATCAACAGCGCGGAATTGTCCGGTTCAGAGACTGATATTGGGGTCACATCCCCAGCTTGCGCTTTGTCCAGCGCGCCGGTTTCCTCGACCGATTGACCATCGGCCTGCGTATAGAACACGCGCCCTTTTGCAGGCGCATAAACCACCCCGCGGGTCGGAACCCCGTTTTCGACCAGTGCGATGTTCACCGTGAAATCGCCGCGGCGGTTGATGAATTCCTTGGTGCCGTCCAGCGGATCGACGATCAGGAACGTGTCACCCTTTTTCGAATGTGAAGCGGCCTGTTCCTCGGTCACCAGAAGAATGTCGGGGAAGGCGTCGCGCAGACCGGCCGAGATCAGCGCATCGGCGGCCTCATCCGCTTCGGTCACGGGGCTGGCGTCGGATTTGACTTTGACGTCGAAATCATCGGCCTCGTAAATCTCCATGATTTTGTCGCCCGCTTCCAGGGCCAGACGTCGAATGACGGGAATGAGGGCGTCGTAGGTCACAAAAATGCTCCGTTCCAGTGATTTGTTGATCGAATATTCTGACGGCCTTATGATGTGCCGGTTACGGATCGGCAAGAAATTCGTGGCAGATTACAGGCGAAAAAACGGGAAAGACGCTTCGGGTGTATTATTTCAAGCGAAACCAGACATTACTGGGCGGCGCGTTCACAACCGCCGAGCTTATTTTCCATGCCGTAGTGCGCAGTGTGCGTTCACAACACAGCAACGCCGTGCTGGCCATCCTGATTAATATCCTGCAGGTCCTGGTCCTGGTCGCAGTGTTCTACACAATCATGTCCTTCCTGGGTCCGCGTGTTGCCAGAATCCGGGGCGAGTTCATTCTGTATCTGCTGTCCGGCGTGTTTTTGTTCTTAACGCATGTCAAATCCGTCAGCTCGGTGGCGGGCGTCAGCACAGGGGGCAATCCGATGATGCTGCACTCGCCGATGAACATGATGGTCGTGTTGCTGGCGACCGCGTTCGGCTTGCTTTATACGCAGGTTGTATCGATCATCATCATCCTGTTCCTCTACAGTGTCGCTGTGTCGCCGATTGAGATTCAGGACCCCGGCGGCGCTTTTGCGATGTTGATACTGGCCTGGTTCACCGGATGTTCCGTTGGCGTGGTGTTCATGGCCTTGAAACCATGGTTGCCGACCGTTTCCACGATTCTGAGCAATATCTACCGTCGTCTGAACATGATCTTTTCAGGAAAAATGTTCGTGGCAAATGCATTGGGTGGCGCCACGCTGGCCATGTTTTCGTGGAACCCGCTGTTTCATATCATCGACCAGTGCCGGGGGTTCGTCTTCCGCAACTACTTTCCCCGCAATACCAGTTGGGAATATGCGCTTTGGGTGGGGCTGGCCTTGTTGCTGATCGGGCTTTTGGGAATCTTTTTCTCTCGTCAGCATGTTTCCCAAAGCTGGGGCGCGCGCCGCTAGCCTGCTACGCGTAGAGTCAGATTGATCCGACCGCTCTTGGGCAGCAATTTCGAAGACCCGAACCGGATACGGTCGATCCCGTGATAGGTCAGCCGGGCCGGGCCGCCCATGATCACCACATCGCCGGAGTTCAGCCAGATCGACTCGGTCTTGCCGCCGCGGGTCTGGTTGCCGATACGAAACAGCGCGTCATCCCCCAATGAGATTGACAGCACGGGCCAGGAAAAATCGACCTCGTCCTTGTCCTGATGCAGCCCCATCCGGGCACCTTCGCCGTAATAGTTGATCAGACAGCAATCGGGGTCGCGGTCGGAACTGGCCAACTGGTGCCAGATATCAAGGATGGGTTCGGGAATGGCCGGCCAGTCCGCCCCTTTGGGGTGCTGTGCCTGATATCGATAGCCCGCTTTGTCGGTCACCCAGCCCAGCGATCCGGCCGAGGTCATGCGCACCGACATCTCCTTGCCCGACGGCGTCACTGGTCGAAACAAGGGGGCCGATTTCAGAATCGGGCGCAGTATTCCGATCAGCTGCACTTGGGCCGCGTTATCCAGATAGCCTTTTCTGATATCAAAACCGCGCAAAAGTAGTCGCGCCATTCAAGATTCCCCAATCCTAACCAAAACCTTGCCAAAAAGGCTGCAGATTCCTGAAAACCTGCCTTTTACACCGCTTGCAGGGCTCGTTTCACGCCCTTATATACGCCGGGACGCGCGATGGTGTAGGGCCGTTCGTGCATATCAGATCGGGGCCGGGTGCCATAACGGGTTCGGACCTCGGACATCGCCTTGAAGAGAAAGGGATTGAACATATGGGAAAAGTAATCGGAATTGACCTCGGGACCACCAACTCGTGTGTGGCCATCATGGACGGCTCGCAGCCGAAGGTCATCGAAAACGCAGAAGGGGCGCGGACCACGCCTTCGATCGTCGCCTTCACCGAAGATGAGCGACTGGTTGGTCAGCCTGCAAAACGTCAGGCGGTCACCAACCCCGACAACACCATCTTTGGCGTCAAGCGCCTGATCGGTCGTCGCGTAGATGATGCCGAAGTCGAAAAAGACAAGAAAATGGTGCCGTATGCCATCGTCGATGGCGGCAATGGCGACGCGTGGGTGGAAGCCCGCGGTGAAAAGTACTCCCCAAGCCAAATCTCAGCCTTCACTCTGGGCAAAATGAAGGAAACCGCAGAAAGCTATCTGGGTGAGGAAGTCACGCAGGCGGTCATCACCGTTCCGGCATACTTCAACGACGCTCAGCGTCAGGCCACCAAAGACGCCGGTAAAATCGCCGGCTTGGAAGTGCTGCGGATCATCAACGAACCGACAGCCGCCGCTCTGGCCTATGGTCTGGACAAGGAAGAAACCCAAACCATCGCGGTCTATGACCTTGGTGGCGGTACTTTCGACGTGACCATCCTGGAAATCGATGATGGCCTGTTCGAGGTTAAATCGACCAACGGTGACACCTTCCTGGGTGGTGAAGACTTTGACATGCGCATCGTCAACTATCTGGCGGACGAGTTCAAAAAGGAGCACGGTGTCGATCTGTCTCAGGACAAGATGGCCCTGCAGCGTCTGAAAGAAGCCGCTGAAAAAGCCAAGATCGAACTGTCCTCGACATCGCAAACCGAAATAAACCAGCCGTTCATCTCGATGGGTTCGAACGGCCAGCCGCTGCACATGGTCATGAAACTGACCCGTGCCAAGCTGGAATCGCTGGTGGGCGACCTGATCAAGAAGTCGATGAAGCCCTGCCAGGCCGCTCTGAAAGACGCGGGCCTGTCGGCTGCCGACGTGGACGAAGTTGTTCTGGTCGGTGGTATGACCCGGATGCCGAAAGTGATCGAAGAAGTTACCAAGTTCTTCGGGAAAGAGCCGCACAAGGGCGTGAACCCGGATGAAGTGGTTGCCATGGGCGCCGCCATTCAGGCCGGTGTTCTGCAGGGCGACGTCAAGGACGTGGTTCTGCTGGACGTGACTCCGCTGTCGCTGGGAATCGAGACGCTGGGTGGCGTGTTCACCCGCCTGATCGACCGCAACACGACCATTCCGACCAAGAAGTCCCAGGTCTTCTCGACCGCCGAGGACAATCAGAACGCCGTGACCATCCGCTGTTTCCAAGGTGAACGCGAAATGGCGGCGGACAACAAGATCCTGGGTCAGTTCAACCTCGAAGATATCCCGCCCGCACCGCGCGGTATGCCTCAGATCGAGGTGACTTTTGATATCGACGCCAACGGCATTGTCTCGGTTTCGGCCAAAGACAAAGGCACCGGCAAAGAGCAGAAGATCACTATCCAGGCTTCTGGCGGTCTGTCGGACGAGGATATCGACAAGATGGTCAAGGACGCCGAAGAGAACGCGGAAGCCGACAAGGAACGCCGCGAGCTGGTCGACGCTAAGAACCAGGCAGAAAGCCTCATTCATTCGACCGAGAAGTCGATGGAAGAGCATGCCGACAAGGTCGACCCGACCACCATCGAAGCCATTGAGCTGGCGATTGCCGCGCTGAAGGACGAGCTGGAAACTGAAAATGCCGACAAGATCAAGTCGGGCATCCAGAACGTCACCGAAGCCGCCATGAAGTTGGGCGAAGCCATCTATAAGGCGCAGTCCGAAGAGGCTGAGGATGAGCCAGCGGCAGCTGATGAAGCTCCGACTGGTGATGACGACATTGTCGACGCCGAGTTCGAAGATCTGGACGACGACAAACGTAACTAACGGGTAACCGGGCCAATGCGGGCCGGTCCGGTTGCCGGGCCGGCCCGATTACGTTGAGGCAGAAGGAAACACTGATGTCAAAACGCGACTACTACGATGTGCTCGGCGTGTCCAAGGGCGCATCGGCGGACGAGATCAAGAAGGGTTTTCGCAGGAAAGCCAAAGAATTGCATCCCGACCGCAACAAGGACAACCCGGATGCAGAGACGCAGTTCAAGGAAGCCAATGAGGCTTATGATGTGCTGCGCGACGCCGACAAAAAGGCCGCTTATGACCGTTTTGGTCATGCCGCCTTTGAAAACGGCATGGGCGGCGGCGGCGGTCGTCCCGGCGGCGGTTTTGGACAGGGTGAATTCTCCAGCGCGTTTTCTGACGTGTTCGACGATCTGTTCGGCGACTTCATGGGTGGTCAACGCGGTGGCGCTGGTGGCGGACGTCGGGCCGCACGCGGATCCGACCTGCGCTATAACCTGCGAGTGTCACTGGAAGAGGCGTTCTCGGGCCTGCAGAAAACCATCAGCGTACCTGCGGCTGTTGCCTGTTCGGCCTGTGACGGTTCGGGTGCTGAAGGTGGTGTGGAACCCGTCACTTGTCCGACTTGCTCGGGTATGGGCAAGGTCCGTGCGCAACAGGGTTTCTTTACCGTTGAACGCACGTGTCCGACCTGTTCCGGATTGGGCCAGATCATCAAGAATCCCTGCAAGTCCTGTAATGGAGCAGGTCGCGTCGAAAAAGAACGCGCGCTGTCCGTGAATATCCCCGCCGGTGTCGAAACCGGTACCCGCATCCGCCTGGCGGGCGAGGGTGAGGCCGGGATGCGCGGTGGTCCTCCGGGTGATCTGTATATCTTTGTCGAAGTGTCGGATCACAAGCTGTTCGAACGCGACAGTGTGAACCTGTATTGCCGTGTTCCTGTCAGCATGGCCAAGGCGGCGCTGGGCGGATCGATCGAAGTGCCGACCATCGACGGTGGCCGTGGTCGCGTGCAGATTCCGGCCGGCAGCCAGTCGGGCCGCCAGATGCGTCTGCGCAGCAAGGGCATGCCTGCCTTGCGTGGTGGCGGTGTTGGCGACATGTTCATCGAACTGGCCGTGGAAACTCCGGTCAACCTGACCGCTCGTCAGAAAGAACTTCTGCGCGAGTTCGACGATCTGGGTGAGGATAACCACCCGGAATCGAAAAGCTTTTTCTCGTCCGTCAAGTCCTTTTGGGACGGGATGAAAGGCTGATTCTGCATCCTGAAATTGCAAAAATGAGCCGGTCCAATGGGCCGGCTTTTTTTACCCTATAAGTCCAGTTTTCCTGCCAACTGCGCCAAAATTGGCCCTTGATTCCTTTGCCAAGCCCTGAGAATGTCCGCCCAACCGTTGGGGTGCCCTGATCAAAGGGCTGAGAGGCGTGAATGCGCTAACCCATCGAACCTGATCCGGGCAATACCGGCGTAGGGAACGGTCTCACAGTGCTAAGACGTTTTCCATGCCCCGTTGCCCATTTTGAATTGGAGCAACGATATGGCGCATATCGCCCTGACAATTGCGGGCTCGGACAGTGGTGGCGGGGCCGGGATACAGGCGGACCTCAAGGCGATGTCCGCCTTGGGCGTGTACGGTGCCAGCGTGATTACGGCAGTGACGGCGCAGAATACTCAGGCCGTGACGGCAGTGCATGGGATACCCTTGAATGTGGTGTCCGCCCAGATCGAGGCGGTCCTGACCGATCTGGACGTAGGTGCGATCAAGATCGGGATGCTGGCGACGCCAGAGATTATACAAACGGTTGCGGAATCCATTGCCGGGTTTGATGGCCCCGTTGTGCTGGACCCGGTGATGATTGCGAAATCCGGTGATGCGTTGCTGGCTCGGGACGCGGTGCAGACCTTGCGCGATCTTCTTCTGCCGTGCGCGACAGTACTGACCCCAAACCTGCCCGAAGCCGCCTGTTTGCTGGGTGGTGCCGAGGCCGACACCCCCGGTCAGATGATCGCGCAAGGGCTTTCCCTGTGTGAGTTGGGCGCAGAGTCGGTGCTGATGAAAGGGGGGCATAGCCACGGGAAGATCTGCCATGACCTGCTGGTTGATACCTCCGGTCGGGTGGCCGAGTTCACCGCCCCTCGGCGGGAAACGCGCAATACACATGGCACAGGGTGCACTTTGTCGTCGTCGATTGCGGCGGGACTGGCTCAGGGCGTCGGCCTGACCGAGGCCGTCGCGCAGGCGCATGAGTACCTGCAAGGAGCCATTGCCCTGGCGGACAGTCTAATGATCGGGCAGGGGCACGGGCCAGTGCATCATTTTCACCGGGTCTGGTCCGCGTGACGGTCTGGTCGGTCATAGGATCGGGCGTGGCCGGTTTGGCCGTGGCCACCGAGCTTGTTTCGCGCGGCGTCAGGGTTCAGGTCTTCGATCCCGCTGGCCCTCCGGGTCCGCATGGGTGCTCGTGGTGGGCGGGCGGCATGCTGGCCCCGTGGTGTGAGTATGAAAACGCCGAGGAACCGGTGTTGCGGTTGGGTCAGGCTGCGCTGAACTGGTGGGCGAAGCGAACGCCGGTGGACCGGCGCGGCACGTTGGTTGTAGCCAACCCGCGCGACCTGCCCGATCTACGCCGGTTTGCCCGGCGGACCAACGGGTTTAGCGAGGTCGAGCAGTCGAATATAGCCGAATTAGAGCCTGAATTGCATGGGTTCACCAAGGGTCTCCATTTCACGAACGAAGCCCATCTGGACCCACGCCAGGCCTTGCGGGACCTCCATAAGCAACTGGTGGACCAAGGCGTAGAATTCCACCGCAAACTCGCCCCATCGCGGCTTGAAAACGCAATCGACTGTCGTGGTTTACACGCCCGCGAAGTGCTGCACGATCTGCGCGGCGTGAAGGGCGAGATGCTGGTGATCCGCTGCCCGGATGTCACCCTGACCCGGCCCGTGCGTCTGCTGCACCCAAGGATGCCACTTTACATCGTGCCCCGTGGCGACGGGATTTACATGCTGGGCGCGACGATGATCGAAAGCGAGGACAGCAGCCGCATCACCGCGCGCTCGATGTTGGAGCTGCTCAGTGCGGCCTACGCGCTCAACCCCGCTTTTGGTGAGGCCGAAGTGTTGGAGATCGGCGTCGATCTGCGCCCGGCCTTTCCCGACAACCTGCCGCGTATCCGTCGGCTGGGGCACACGATCTATGCCAACGGATTGTACCGCCACGGCTATCTGTTGGCCCCGGCGCTAGCGCAGGGCGTCGCAGATCTGGCGCTGGATAACAAACATTCGGAGATGGTCGATGAAGATCGAGCTTAATGGTGAATCGCGCGAGGTGCGCGCCAAAACCCTCTCGGACCTGCTGGTCGAATGCGGGTTCTCAGGACGGGTGGCGACGGCCGTCAACGAGGATTTCGTGCCCTCGGGTCTGCGCATTGCCCACAAACTGGCTGACGGTGACCGGGTCGAGATTGTCGCGCCGATGCAGGGGGGGTGAAGATGAAGAGCTTCTACGGCATCCATCTGCCCAACCCTCTGATGCTGGGCACGGCGCAATATCCCAGCCCCGCGATCCTGGAACAGGCGTTTCGCAATAGCGGTGCCGGGGTTGCCACGGTGTCGCTGCGGCGCGAAGCCGGGGCGGGGCAAACCTTTTGGCAGATGATCCGCGACCTGGGCGTGCTGGTCCTGCCGAACACCGCCGGGTGCCACACCGTCAAAGAGGCCGTGACCACCGCCCATATGGCGCGGGAAGTGTTTGACACCAGGTGGATCAAGCTGGAACTGATCGGTCACACCGACAGCCTCCAGCCGGATGTGTTTCAACTGGTCGAGGCCGCGCGCGTCCTGACCGAGGACGGGTTTCAGGTCTTCCCCTACACCACCGACGACCTGATCGTAGGAGAACGTCTGTTAGCGGCAGGTTGCGAGGTGCTGATGCCCTGGGGCGCGCCCATTGGGTCGGGTCGGGGGCTGAATAACGAATACGCCCTGCGCGCGATGCGGGCTGAATTCCCGGATGTACCGCTGGTGATCGACGCCGGGATCGGACTGCCCAGCCATGCGGCGCAGGCGATGGAGCTGGGATATGACGCCGTTCTGCTGAACACCGCGGTGGCACGGGCCGGAAACCCTGCCGCCATGGCCCGCGCGATGATGCTGGCGATCGAGGCCGGGCAATTGGCCCATCAGGCCGACCCGATCGAGGCGCGCGATATGGCGGAACCCTCCACCCCTGTCATCGGAAAGGCGTTTTTGTCATGACCCTCGACCGGTTTTACCCGATTTTCGACCACTCGGACTGGCTGCGCCGGATGCTGCCCTTGGGTGTGAAACTGGTGCAGTTGCGGGTCAAGGGCCAACCCGACGTGGTGGTGCGCGAACAGATTGCTCTGTCGCGCGACCTTTGCCGCCAATATGGCACGGTTCTGGTCGTCAACGACTATTGGCAACTGGCGATTGAGGCCGGGTGCGACTGGATTCATCTCGGGCAGGAGGATCTGGATGCGGCCGATCTGGCTGCCATCCGCAAGGCGGGGATGAAACTGGGCGTCTCGACCCATGACGATGATGAGTTGGAGAGGGTTCTGGCAATGGACCCGGACTATGTGGCGTTAGGGCCGGTCTATCCGACGATCCTGAAAAAGATGAAATGGGAACAGCAGGGCCTGCCCCGTGTCACCGAATGGAAGGCGCGTGTGGGGGATATCCCTCTGGTCGGCATTGGTGGCATGAGCGTCGAACGTGCGTCTGGGGTGTTGCAGGCGGGGGCCGATATTGTCTCGGTCGTTACGGATATCACGCTGAACGCAGATCCTGAGGCACGTGTGCGCCAATGGATCGAGGTCACGCAATGAGCCGCTATGCCCGCCAGATGATCCTGCCCGAGGTCGGGGCAGAGGGGCAGGCCCGCCTGTCCGCCGCGCGCGTTCTGGTAGTGGGCGCGGGCGGGCTGGCTGCTCCGGCGCTGCCACTACTAGCGGGGGCTGGGGTAGGGCAATTGACCATCATGGACCGTGATGAGGTCGCGCTGTCGAACCTGCACCGGCAGACGTTGTTTGCCGAGGCAGACAGCGGCCGTCCGAAGGTTGAGGTTGCGGCGGATCGCTGTCGATCCTTGAACGCTGAAGTCACTGTGATTGCCAATAAACAGACTCTAACAACAGAAAATGTGGCTGAATCCGTGGAGCAGGTTGATTTGGTTCTTGACTGTGCTGACAGCTATGCCGCCAGCTATGTTCTGTCAGACACCTGTTTTGCGCTCGGTAAGCCTCTGATTTCAGCATCGGTGCTGGGGTTCACGGGATATGTCGGCGGCTTTTGCGGTGGAGCGCCGTCCCTGCGGGCGGTCTTTCCCGATGCACCTGACAGCGGTGCAAGCTGTGCAACGACTGGTGTGCTCGGCCCAGTCGTGGGAATTATCGGCGCGATGCAGGCGCAGATGGCGCTGAATCTGATCCTTGGCCTTCAGCCTTCGCCGCTGGGACAGATGGTGCAGATCGATGGGCAAACGTTCCGCAGCGCCACATTTGGCTTTGACGGAGCTCCCGAGCCAGAACGGCACTTTGCTTTCATTTCGGCCAATCAACTGACCTCAGAAGATCTGATCATCGAATTACGCGGTCCGGGTGAGGCCCCAGATCCGATCCATCCCAATGTCCGGCGGGTATCCGTGGAGTCACTCAAATCAGAGCCAAACAAAGGGAAAAGACTGGCGCTTTGCTGCGCTACCGGCCTTCGCGCGTGGCGGGCCGCTGAAGAACTGCAACCGGATTGGCCGGGCGAGATTGTCCTCGTCGCGGCCTCAACCTCGTGAGCGAAAAGGAAACGCGAGATATGAAGAAACTGATCACAGCTATCGCCCTGCTGGCCGCCGCGCCCGCCTGGGCCGAGGATAAGATGACCGTTCTGCTGGACTGGTTCATCAACCCCGACCACGGCCCCATCATCGTGGCGCAGGAAAACGGTTACTTTGCCGATGAAGGACTTGAGGTCGAAATCATTCCGCCCGCCGATCCCTCGGCGCCACCGCGTCTGGTGGCCGCTGGTCAGGCCGATCTGGCGGTGTCTTATCAGCCCCAGTTGCACCTGCAGATACACGAGGGCCTGCCGCTGAAACGCGTCGGCACGCTGGTTGCCACTCCGCTGAACTGCCTGCTGGTGCTTGAAGACGGCCCGATTGAAACGCTGGCCGACCTCAAGGACAAGAAGGTCGGGTTCTCTGTCGCCGGTGTGGAAGAGGCGGTTCTGTCCGCGATGCTGAACACTCATGACGTCGCGCTGGACGATATTGAGATGATCAACGTGAACTTCTCGCTGTCGCCGTCGCTGATGAGCGGTCAGGTGGATGCAGTGATCGGGGCCTTCCGTAACTTTGAACTGAACCAGATGGATATCGAAGGCGTCGCGGGCCGTTGCTTTTATATCGAGGAAGAAGGCGTACCGCCCTATGATGAGCTGATCTATGTGGCCAACCCCGAAACGATGGACGCCGACAAGGTCGCGCGTTTTCTGGCTGCCACCGAAAAGGCGACCCAGTTCATCGTGAACAACCCGGAAAAAAGCTGGGAGATTTTCGCCGCCACCTCACCCGAGTTGCAGGACGAGCTGAACGCCCGCGCCTGGGTCGACACTCTGCCCCGCTTTGCATTGCGCCCCGCGGGTTTTGACGCTGGTCGCTATGCCCGGTTCGAGGCGTTCCTGAAAGACAGCGGCATGATCGACAGCATCAATCCGGTCAGCGCCATCACCATCGACGTGACCGAGCAATGAGCAGCTATGGCACAGCTTTCAAGCTGATGCGTGATGCGGCGCAGGGGCCGTGGCGGGATTATACCCGCCACGCCTTTGTCGAAGGCATGAAGGACGGCACCCTGCCGCGCGCGGCGTTCCTGCACTATCTGCGGCAGGACTACGTGTTCCTGATCCACTTTTCCCGCGCCTGGGCGCTGGCGGTGGTGAAATCCGAGACACATTCCGAGATGCTGACAGCCGTTGCGACGGTCAACGCGCTGGTGGCCGAAGAGATGCAGCTGCATATCGGTATTTGCGCGGCAGAAAGCATCTCGGGCGAAGAATTGTTCGCGACCGAGGAACGGGCGGAAAACATGGCCTATACTCGCTTCGTGCTTGAGGCCGGGTATAGTGGCGATCTGCTGGATCTGCTGGCCGCGCTGGCGCCCTGTGTGATGGGATATGGTGAGATCGGTGCCCGGTTGGCCGCCGAAGCCACATCCGATACCTATCAGGACTGGATCAACACCTATGCCAGTCCAGACTTCCAAGAGGCGTGTCAGGCGGTTGGACAACTGCTGGATTCGGCTCTAACAAGGCGCATTGGCGCGGATTTTCAAGCGTCCCCTCGTTGGCGGCGCCTGTGCAAGACCTTCCGCACCGCAACCGAGCTTGAGGTCAATTTCTGGGAAATGGGTCTGACCCCGTGACCCCGGCACCCGACCTGACCATCACCGGGTCGGCCACAATCGGCAGCGCGACTCTGTTCGCACCGTTGACCCTGACCCTTGGGGCAGGGCAATGGACGTGCCTGTTGGGCGGGTCGGGTGTTGGAAAAACCACGGTTCTGCGCTTGGTTGCAGGACTGGACACCGGGGCCGAGTTCACCGGCCAGATTGAGGCCAGCGATGGTCAGCCGGTGACCGAGCGCGTGGCCTATATGGCGCAGGACGATCTGCTGTTGCCCTGGGCGACAGTGGCGCAGAATGTTTCACTGGGCGCACGGCTGCGGGGTGAGAAGCCGGATCTTGACCGCCGCGACCGGCTGATCGAACGGATGCGCCTGCAGGACCATATGACCAAGAGAGCCAGCGAACTCTCGGGAGGGCAGCGGCAACGCGTGGCTTTGGCTCGCACGTTGATGGAGGATCGGCCGATTGTGCTACTCGATGAGCCGTTTTCAGCGCTCGACGCGCGCACGCGCGCGGACATGCAGGATCTGGCGGCTCAGGCTTTGCAAGATCGTACCGTCCTGCTGGTCACCCATGACCCGGCTGAGGCCGCCCGGCTGGGCCAGTCCATCATGGTGATGACGCGGCACGGTCTGACCCCCTGTCAGCCCCCAACCGCGCCCGCGCCGCGCAAGGTCGATGACCTTGGGTCGCTGGAGACACAAGGCGCGCTGCTGCGTCTTTTGCGAACGGAGGCGGCGTGAAGTACCTTTCGGCCCTTGCCGCGACCCTGTTTGCACTGACGGTATGGCAGGTCATTGTCTCGCTGACCGGTCTGCCCAATTTCATCCTGCCCGGCCCCGCTTTGGTCGCAGAAACATGGTGGCAGAACCGCTGGTTGATTGCCGAGCACACGTGGATTACTGCAATCGAGGTGGTGGTTGGCCTTGCCTGCGGCACGGTTCTGGGTGTTCTGACCGCATTGCAACTGGCCAATTCCCGCGCCGCGCGGGTTCTGGTGCAACCGATGCTGGTGTTCACGCAGGCACTTCCGGTCTTTGCTCTGGCGCCGCTGCTGACCCTCTGGCTGGGCTATGGGCTGTGGTCCAAAGTGGCGATGGCAGTGCTGATCATTTATTTCCCGATCACCTCGTCTTTTTTTGACGGGCTGATGCGGACGCCGCCCGGATATCTCGATCTGGCGCGCGCCATGCAGGCCAGCCCGCGCGCGGTGTTATGGCATATCCGGATACCTGCGGCCTTGCCCTCGCTGGCGTCGGGGATGCGACTGGCGGCGGTTTATGCGCCCATCGGGGCGGTGATCGGTGAATGGGTCGGCTCCTCGAAAGGTTTGGGGTATCTGATGCTGTTGGCCAATGGCCGGGCCAAGACCGATCTGATGTTTGCGGCGATGCTGACGCTGGGGGTGTTCTCGATCCTGCTGCATATGCTCGTCCGCCGCGGCACGGCCCGCATGGCAGGAGAGGCGCGTTAACCTTTCGGAAACCGATTCTGCGCCAGTCTTGGGGTATGACCCAGGACGCCTTTGCAGAAGCCCCGATGCTGTTTGAAACCGACGAAGCCCCGGAGCAGCCGCTGCCTTTGGGGCGGTTGCCATCCTATATCAAAGATCACCGCAAACGGCTGCGCGAAAGGTTCATGTCCGGTGGATCGGCGGCAATGCCGGATTATGAGCTGTTGGAACTGGCCCTGTTCCGATCCATCCCCCGGCAGGACGTCAAACCACTGGCGCGGGCGCTGATGGATACGTTCGGCGATTTCAACCGGGTGCTGACCGCACCCGAGGAACGGCTGCGCCAGATCAAGGGCGTTGGGGATACGGTCATCACCGATCTGAAAATCCTCGAGGCCTGCGCCCATCGCATGGCGCGTGCGCGGGTGATGCAGCGGCATGTGATCTCAGGCTGGGACGCGCTGCTGGATTACTGCCATACCACCATGGCCCATCGCGAGACCGAGCAGTTCCGGGTGTTCTACCTGGACCGCAAGAACGTACTCATCGCCGATGAGGAACAGGCCAAGGGCACCGTCGATCACGTGCCGGTCTACCCGCGCGAGGTGGCGAAACGGGCGTTGGAACTGAACGCATCGGCCCTGATTCTTGTGCACAACCACCCATCAGGCGATCCGACCCCGTCGCAGTCGGATATCGACATGACCAACCGGATTCGGGACGCCTGTCTGGCCTTGGGCCTGACACTGCATGACCACCTGATCATCGGTAAATCGAATGAACTGAGCTTTCGCTCTGAAGGATATCTGTAGTCGGTCACCTGACCCAGACCTCGACCCGGCGATTGACCTTGCGGCCCCAGTCGGTGTCATCGCAGGCCATCGGCATGGCCTCGCCGAATCCCTCAACATCAAGTTCGATACTGTCTGGGATCGCTGTTTCTATCGCTGCCAGCACCGCGTTTCGCACCGTTTTTGCCCTCAGCAGGGCAATCCGCGCATTGGCCGCTGCTTCGCCTTCGCCGTCGCTAAAGCCGACAAAGACCAGTTTGCGTGCATCCAGCGTACCGGCCTCAAGCTGCTGGGCCAGGTATTGGATGTTCGACCGCGATTGCGCATCAGGCCGCGAAGACCCTGCCTCGAACCGGAAAGACAGCGACAAACGGGACAAAGGCCGCAATGTCGTGACCATACGTTGCAGCTCTTCCAGACCAACCTCGGCACCACCCGAAGCAACGGCATTTGCAAACCGGTTTCCCTGCAGCTCGATGGGCATCCTCTCGGGTGCCTGATCGACAAAACCCGCATCGCGGATCACCATTTGGGCGTCAGAGCTTTGGGTATAGGCCAGAAACTGACGTGCGATACGGGGCAGGCGGCGCTGGGGCAGATACAGGAACATGGGCGAGGTCAGCGGGTAATCCTCGGTCTTGATCGTTTGCCGGGTGGCCATCAGAGCATGACCGCACCCCCCGGTCAGCGGCAGGGCACGGGCCATATCGGCCTCGGCCTGGCTGGCGATACCGATGGCAAAGGGATCATCGGCAACGGTACGTACTAGGTCGCTGCTGCGCGTATGTCGAAGGACGGCGTCCGACAGGGAGGCTTCGGCGGGGATCAGTAAACGATCCTCGACCCCTTGCGCTAATCCCGACCCGGCATCGGGCAGATGCAAGGCAATAGGTGCGTCCGGCCCACCCAAGGCGGACCAGTTGGCAATCTCACCGGACAGCACCAGCGCGAGATCGGATAGGGAAATATCAGGGACCGGGTTGTCGGGTGCTACAATTGGAACAAGCGCGTCCAGTGCCACAACCCGCGACCGGCGCGCACGGGTCAGGTCTCCCATACCGGCGGCCTCGGCAGCCTTGTTCTCAGCCGGGCGGATTTCACGTAAGGCCATCACGATATCGGTTTGCCCTGCGATCAGGTCGGTAAAACCGCGACCTGTATTGCTGATGTCGAAAAAGAACCGTCCAAGCGGGGCTTCGCGCCCGGTCTGGTGCAGTTCATACATCAGTTTGTCGCTTTGCTGCGTAAGGGGCGTTGCGGACAACCCCTCCTGTTCAGCAAAGCCCATCAGAAGCGCGGGCAGTACCTTCTCGGCCATAACGGACGATCCCGAAAACCGCAGCTCGGCCACGAAATCGATCAGATTGGGACAAGCGGGCCCGTCGCAGCTGACCCCTGAGCCGTCGACGGTCAGCTCGCCGAATTGGGTGTCCACGCGGTAAAACTCGCCATCGAATCCCAGAAGGGTTCCGGTCACCTCGACCTTACCGTCATGAGAGGTGAGCGTAATGTCTTGCGCCTGAACGGCCGAGGCAAATGTTGCCGAAAACAGCGCGGCTGTCGCCACACGAAGGAATGTCATTGGGAGTTCGAGCCTGCCTGCGGTTTTAATTTGCCGCGATTGTCAGGTTTTGAAACAGATTATTCAACACCAGAAACTCACCGGTTCTGGAACAATCCGGAAAGTTCAGCGTCAGATCGCGCGACCGCAGGCTCCGGTCATACTGCAGTTCCAGGGACTGAACGCTCAGGTCCTGACCGCAATTGGCCTCGGTCACCTCGGCCTCGACGGTCACTACGATCGAACCCGATTGGCGGGATTTCGCCGCCGGAAAGGAGTAGACCTCGACGTTGCGGGCATCGTGGAACGCAGGCTGGGCCAGATGCACGACGTTGCCGGTACCCTGCGTGTCGGACCCGGCCGAGACATGACCCGCGTCGCCATAGCTGGCGCCGAATTCCAGCGCATGCAGCTGAAGCTCGGTTTCACCCTGCCACTGCAGGGCGACGCGGGAATACTGGCCAATGTCGGGAATGTGAGTGGTGGCCACGGTCCCTTTCTGATCGTCAAGCGAGATCAGAAAGATCGCGTATTCCGACAGGGCCGGTATGGTCAGATCCAATGTGCCGTTTGCGTCTGTTTCCTGCGTGACGGTCAGGCCGCTGTGATGTACCTCGATTCGTTCATTGCCGTGGCAGGGGGCTTTGACGATCAGGCGGGCGGCGGCACCGGGGACGGCACGAGCCCGGGCGCTGAGGCCACAATCGGAGCGGTCAGAGGGGGTTGACCGGCTGGGCTTTAACGTCCGTTGCGTTGATGACGTGATCTGGTCTGTTCCCGGAGCGGCGGGCGAGGAAGTCAGAACGATATCCTCCAGCCCGGACACAGCTGCGTTCGGGGCGGCGGCCGCAATTTCAGGATCCTGCGAACCGTTTGGTCCGGCAGGAAACCCGTTTTGCATCAGGTAACCAATCGCCAACGCGCATACGACTGTGCCGCCGGTGGTCACGTAGTTCTTAATTACAAACAAGACACTCTCCCCAGTTGAAGGAGCGAGTCGCAGATTGATTGTGAAACACGGCCAATATGTGGCCGTGGGGAGGACTCAATGTGTCTGTAATCGGGTGACGTTAGGTCAGGCGCCCGTGGCAATGTTTGAACTTTTTGCCCGACCCACAGGGGCACCGGTCATTGCGCGAGGGGTTGCCCCATGTGTTGGGATCGTTCTCGTCAAAACCGGGCAGCGGATCGCCCGAGGCTTGGGCCTCGGCCGTGGCTTCGGCACGGTCCGTGGCCTGATCAACGGACTTTTGCGCCTGTGCCTGTTGAGCCGCCATCTGCGCCAGCATTTCCTTTTGCTCTTCCTCGGTTAACGGACGCACGCGAGACAATTGCTGGGTCACGGTTTCGCGCAGGCTGTCAAGCATGCCTTCGAACAGCTGGAAGCTTTCGTTCTTGTATTCGTTCAGCGGATCACGCTGGGCATACCCGCGAAAACCCACGACCGAGCGTAAATGCTCCAGCGTCAGAAGATGCTCGCGCCATTTGCTGTCAATGGTCTGCAGCAATACCTGCTTTTCGATGTTGCGCATGTTCTCAGGACCAAAGGCGGCCGCCTTCTGCGCCATCATCTCGTCGGCGGCGTTAATCAGACGTTCCCGCACCTGTTCGTCATCCACGCCTTCTTCGGCGGCCCAGTCCTGTACGGGGGTGTCGATGGTCAGCTTGTCCTTGATCGCCTCGTGCAGACCGTCTGTGTCCCACTGATCGGCATAGGATTTCGGCGGCATGTATTCGTCGATCAGGTCGTCGATCACCTGTTCGCGCATATCCGAGACGATCTCAGACAGATCGTCCGACGACATGATCTCACGCCGTTGGCTGAACACCACTTTCCGCTGGTCGTTCATCACGTCGTCGAATTTCAGAACGTTCTTGCGCATGTCGAAGTTGCGGCCTTCAACCTTGGACTGCGCGCGTTCCAGCGACTTGTTGACCCAAGGGTGAACGATGGCCTCGCCTTCTTTCATTCCCAGTGTGGTCAAGACCTTGTCCAGCCGCTCTGATCCGAAGATGCGCATCAGGTCGTCTTCGAGGCTCAGGTAGAACACCGTGCGGCCCGGGTCGCCCTGACGGCCCGAACGACCGCGCAGCTGATTGTCGATGCGGCGGCTTTCATGCCGTTCGGACGCCATCACGTAAAGACCACCAGCGGCAAGAACCTTTTCTTTCTCTTCTGCGTGATGTGCCTCTTCGGCGGCGCGCAACTGGGCCGGGTCGGCTTCGGGGTTTTCGGCCAGCGCCTGTAGAACTTTCATTTCCACATTGCCGCCCAACTGAATGTCGGTGCCGCGACCTGCCATGTTGGTGGCGATGGTCACTGCGCCCAGACGGCCGGCATCGGCGACAATTTGCGCTTCTTGCTCGTGCTGGCGGGCGTTCAGAACGTTGTGCGCGATGCCTTCTTTTTGCAGCAGCTGGCTCAGCAGTTCGGATTTCTCGATCGACGTGGTGCCCAGCAGGACCGGTTGACCCTTTTCCTGCGCCTCTTTGGTCTGTTCGATCATCGCGTTGTATTTCTCGGCACCGGTGCGATAGACCTGATCGTCTTCGTCCACACGGGCGATCGGCTTGTTGGTTGGAACCTCGACCACGCCCAGACCGTAGATTTCGGCAAACTCCTCGGCCTCGGTTAGCGCGGTGCCGGTCATGCCGCTCAGCTTGTCGTACAGGCGGAAATAGTTCTGGAAGGTCACGCTGGCCAGCGTCACGTTCTCGGGTTGGATCTGTACGCCTTCCTTGGCTTCGATGGCCTGATGCAGGCCTTCCGACAGGCGGCGGCCCGGCATCATGCGGCCGGTGAATTCGTCGATCAGCACGACATTGCCGTCACGCACGATGTAATCCTTGTCGCGCGTGAACAGCTTGTGCGCGCGCAGGCCCTGATTCACGTGGTGCACGACCGTGGTGCTTTCGGGATCATAAAGCGAATGGCCTTCGGGGATCAGGCCTGCGGCAATCAGCTGCTGCTCCAGAAACTCGTTGCCCTCGTCGGTGAAGGTCACGTTGCGGGATTTCTCGTCCAGAGAGAAGTGATCATCGCTCAGCGACGGAATCAGAGCGTCGATGGCGGTGTATAGGTCCGAGCGGTCCTGCGACGGGCCCGAAATGATCAGCGGCGTCCGCGCCTCGTCGATCAGGATCGAGTCGACCTCGTCCACGATCGCGAAGTTGTGGTATTTCTGGTAAATCTCGGCCAGATCGGCCTTCATATTGTCACGCAGGTAATCGAAGCCCAGCTCGTTGTTGGTAGCATAAGTGATGTCACAGGCGTAGGCGGCTTTCTTCTCGGCATCGGGCTGGCCCGACCAGATCACGCCGGTGGTCATGCCGACGGCAGCAAACACCTTGCCCATCCATTCCGAGTCCCGCTTGGCCAGGTATTCGTTCACCGTGACCACATGCACGCCCTTGCCGGTCAGCGCGTTCAGATAGGCGGGGAAGGTGGCGACCAGCGTCTTGCCCTCACCGGTTTTCATTTCCGAGATGTTGCCCTGATGCAGGAACGCGCCACCCATCAGCTGCACGTCAAAGGCGCGCAGGCCCAGCGCACGCTTGGCGCCTTCGCGGACATTGGCAAAGGCCTCGGGCAGCAGGTCATCCAGGCCTTCGCCGCCCAGCGCGCGTTTGCGCAGTTCGGCGGTTTTTTCGATCAGGCCTTCATCCGACAATTTCTCGAACTCCGGCTCCAGCGCGTTGATCTTTTCGACCAGCGGGCGGGTCGCCTTTATCTTGCGGTCGTTCGGTGTTCCGAACACCTTTTTGGCGAGCGTTCCGAGTCCCAGCATGTTCACTCCAGCGGATCTGTTCTTATCGTGGTTGCGACAGGCTTGCCCACCTTGCGCGCAACCCATAGATACGGGGGGTGAAAGGCGGCCCTGTCCAAGGCTTCAAAGCGATGTAAGCGGCAGGTCCCAGAGTGTCAACGCCACGCCCTGTCGCGGCAAAGAAATAGGATGATTACATGCCCAAAGGCCTCACTTTTTTGCCATCGCTGGCGTTTGCCGCAACGATGGCCTTGCCACTGGCCGCCGAAACCAAACCCGACGCCAGCACTGTTATCGCGCGCGTGAACGGGGATGAGATCACATTGGGTCACGTCATCGCCACCGGGGCAGTTTTGCCCGAGCAATACCGACAGATCGAAGATGACGTCCTGTACGAGCTGATCGTCGACCAGTTGATCCAGCAATCACTGCTGGGTCAGCAACAGGACGCATTGACCAAGCTGAATACGCTGGCGCTGGACAACGAGACGCGCTCGTTGCTGGCGGTGCAGACGGTAAACGCGCTGATCGAGGAAGAGCTGACGGATGAGGCGATCCAGGCGGCCTATGACGCGCAATACGCGGATTTCCAAGGTGCGGATGAGTTCAACGCCAGCCACATCCTTGTGGAAACCGAAGAAGAAGCCAAAGAGATCAAAGCCCAGCTGGATGACGGCGCCGATTTTGCCGAGCTGGCCAAGGAAAAATCAACTGGCCCGTCCGGTCCGAATGGGGGTGAGCTGGGCTGGTTCGGCGCGGGCCAGATGGTGCCAGCCTTTGAGGCGGCGGTGATCAGCCTGGAAAAGGGTCAGGTGTCAGAGCCGGTGAATACCCAATTCGGCTGGCACGTGGTCACCCTGAATGACAAACGCAAATCTGAAGCACCCGAACTGGATCAGGTCCGTGCCGAGCTGGCCCAGACCTTGCAACAAGAGGTCATTCAGGCCCGGATCGACGAATTGACTCAACAAGCCGAGATTGAACGCCCGGCACTGGAAGGTGTTGGTCCCGAAGTTCTGCGTCAGACCGACCTGATTCAGGAGTAAACGCTCGTGGCCACGATCACCAAGGTCTCTCCGCTGGCTCCGGCGGCTTTTCCCGATTTGCCTGCAATTGACGGTGTGCGCTTCGCCACCGTCGAGGCAGGCGTGCGTTATCAGGGCCGCACCGACGTTATGCTCGCGGTATTGGATCCGGGCACTTCGGTGGCCGGAGTCTTTACCCGATCGGCCACCCGCGCGGCACCGGTGCTGGATTGTCAGGACAAGATCGGTGGGGCCAGTGACGGTCCAGCGGCGATCCTTGTGAACTCAGGCAATGCCAACGCTTTTACCGGGCACCATGGCCAAACCTCGGTGGCCGAGGTGACGCAGGCTGTGTCCAAAGCCACCGGCGTTCCGGTCGAGCGGGTTTTTACCTCGTCGACCGGCGTGATCGGCGAACCGCTGCCCCATAACCGCATCGTGACGCAGCTTGAGGCGTTGAAATCCGGCCTCAGCCGTCATGCCATCGAGGATGCCGCGCGCGCCATCATGACCACCGACACTTTCCCGAAAGGGGCGTCGGCACAGGTCGAAATCGACGGCAAGACAGTCTCTATTGCAGGGATTGCGAAGGGCTCGGGCATGATCGCGCCGGATATGGCGACGATGCTGGTTTACATCTTCACCGACGCGCTGGTCGAGCAATCGGCGCTGCAGGCGATGCTGGGCGCGCAGACAGATCGGACGTTCAACTGCATCACCGTGGACAGCGACACCTCGACCTCGGACAGCCTGCTTCTCTGCGCCACCGGAGCTTCGGGCGTCGATGCCACTGGCAACGCAGCCTTTGCAGACGCGTTGGAAACCGTGATGCTGGACCTTGCGCAGCAGGTGGTGCGCGACGGTGAAGGGGCCACGAAATTCGTCGAAATCCGTGTGACCGGAGCGGCCTCGGACGCAGATGCCAAGGTGCATGGTTTGGCCATCGCCAACTCTCCGCTGGTGAAAACCGCTATTGCGGGCGAAGACCCGAATTGGGGCCGCGTGGTCATGGCCATCGGCAAATCCGGCGCGGCGGCGGACCGTGACCTGCTGAGCATTTCCTTCGGCGACATTCTGGTGGCCGAAAAAGGCTGGGTCAGCCCGGATTACCGCGAGGAAGACGCCGCCGCCTACATGAAAGGTCAGGATCTGGTGATCGCCGTTGATCTGGGACTGGGCGCGGGAAAATCCACCGTTTGGACCTGCGACCTGACGCGTGGGTATATCGAGATCAACGCGGATTATCGCTCTTGAAGCCGGAGCAATTCCAGCAAAAAGTGGAGCCCGGATTTGCGTCCGGGATTGCAACCATGAAGACTGTCTTAGTGTCTGCTGTCGCCCTGATCGATATTGAGGGCCGGGTGTTGCTGGCACAGCGCCCCGAGGGCAAATCTATGGCCGGTCTCTGGGAATTCCCCGGCGGCAAGATCGAACCCGGCGAAACCCCCGAGGCCGCCCTGATCCGCGAGTTGCACGAGGAACTCGGCATCGACACCTGGGCCTCGTGTCTCGCCCCGTTGACCTTTGCCAGCCACAGCTATGAAGATTTCCACCTTCTGATGCCGTTATTTGCCTGCCGCAAATGGGAGGGTATCCCGCAATCTAAGGAAGATCAGGCGTTGAAATGGGTGCGTGCGAATGATTTGCGCAATTATCCTATGCCAGCGGCGGATGTACCGCTGATACCTATCCTGCGAGACTGGTTGTAGCCCAAAACGCCGGGGCTTTGAATTTGCTGGCTGTCTTTCGGTTCGGGCCAGCACGTTTGGCTGTTTACACTGACCTCGGTCAGCGGGCAAAGCCTGCGATCTTCTCCAGGTAGACAGCTGGTGCGTCTGCAAAGACCTCTTTGAGATCATCTTCGGCCGGGCCATAGACGGCTATGCTTTCGACAGTGAAGGTGGCAAAAAAATCGTCAGCGAAATTTGAGCCAAAGTTCCCCATATGGACCATTGCTGCCGCATTGTCGGCGTAACGTTCATAGATATGTACCGTGTCGCCGGACCGCATGTATTCATAGATCAATGCATCGGGTTCGTTGGTCATCGTTGCGTCCGACATCCGAGTCAACAGTGGCACAACGTTGTCCGCCATGCCTTCGTTGATGGACATAACAATGCTCCAGTGGACGTCGTCAGAACTCTGATCATCCGCCAATGCGCCGGTTGACGCAAAGGCCAGTATTATGACTGCTAAAATGTGTTTCATATCACTCTCCCAAAGAAAATAAGGTTCAGGATCGCATTCGAGTGTCCCTACGTCAACTTTCGGGCATCGTGAAGGGAGAGATGCGTTTTTTGCCACCTCACCCTTTCCCAATGAG
This sequence comes from Ruegeria sp. YTSC199, assembly GCF_059609725.1. NCBI lineage: Bacteria > Pseudomonadati > Pseudomonadota > Alphaproteobacteria > Rhodobacterales > Roseobacteraceae > Ruegeria > Ruegeria sp. YTSC199. Next base: position 156,297 of record NZ_JBXWMF010000008.1, on the reverse strand, counting down.
ACTACATTGGTTTGGCGCAGCACCTTCCCGGTCGCCTGTTACAATTCGTAATAATTGAGAAAACATCAGGCAAAACTTGACGCTGATCTTTCTCGCGTCCCTTATCGGGGCATTGGCGTTCGGGCACCATCCCGGACCCGCCATTTCCGACCCGGAGGAGGGGTCGGGTGGGGAGGAGAGAAAGATTGGCTCAGACGCAGTCGGGCGCGGACGGGATGGCCTCCCTTCCGGCGCTGCTACATCGGAATGCGACACAGTTCGGGGATGCCCCGGCCTATCGGGAAAAGGAATTCGGCATCTGGCAAGGCTGGAACTGGGCGGAAACTGCCGCCGAGGTCCGCGCGCTGGCGCTTGGATTTCTGGAGATTGGCGTTGAAAAGGGTGACCATATTGCCGTGATCGGTCGCAACCGTCCGGCGCATTACTGGTCGATGGTTGCCGCGCAGATGGTCGGTGCCGTTCCGGTGCCTCTGTATCAGGACTCGGTGGCCGAAGAGATGGCCTATGTGCTGGAGCATTGCGGCGCGAAATACGTGGTCTGCGGTGATCAGGAGCAGGTCGACAAGGTCATCGAGATTCAGGAAAACCTGCATCAGGTCAAACACATCCTCTATACCGACAAGCGCGGGATGCGGAAATATGACCATTCCCAAATGAATGCGCTGGAAGACATCATGGCCGAAGGTTATGCGGGCCATCAGCGGTTTGATGCGGAACTGGACAAGCGGACCGCCGCGATCACCTATGACGACACCTGCGTGATGCTCTATACCTCGGGCACCACAGGCAAGCCAAAGGGCGTGGTGCTGTCGAACCGCAACGTGATCGAGAGCGCCAAAAACTCGGCCAAGTTCGATCACCTGACCCGGAACGAGGATATCCTGTCCTATCTGCCGATGGCCTGGGTGGGGGATTTCATCTTTTCCATCGGCCAGGCTTACTGGTGCGGCTTCTGTGTGAACTGCCCCGAAAGCGCCGACACGATGATGACAGACCTGCGCGAGATCGGGCCTACTTACTTCTTTGCCCCGCCGCGCGTGTTTGAGACACAGCTGACCAACGTGATGATCCGGATGGAGGATGCGGGCAAGCTGAAGCAGCGCATGTTCCACCACTTCATGGCCCACGCCAAGAAGGTCGGCGGGCTGTTGTTGGACGGCAAGCCGGTGGGCTTTGGAGATCGCCTTAAATACGCGCTGGGCAACCTGCTGGTTTATGGGCCTCTCAAGGACACGCTGGGCTATGGCCGCTTCCGTGTTGGCTATACGGCGGGTGAGGCGATCGGGCCGGAGATTTTCGATTTCTATCGTTCGCTGGGCATCAATTTGAAACAGCTCTACGGCCAGACCGAGGCCACCGTTTTCATTACCGTTCAGCCGGACGGTGAGGTGCGTGCGGATACCGTTGGTGTACCTGCGCCGGCAGTCGAGTTGAAGATCGACGACAGTGGCGAGATCCACTATCGCTCGCCGGGTGTGTTCGTTGAGTATTACAACAACCCGGACTCGACAGCCTCGACCAAGGATGCCGAGGGTTGGGTAGCCACCGGAGATGCGGGGTTCATCGAGGAAAGCAGCGGCCATCTGCGGATCATCGACCGGGCCAAGGATGTGGGCAAGATGGCCGATGGTTCGATGTTCGCGCCGAAATATGTCGAGAACAAGCTGAAGTTCTTTCCCGATATTCTTGAGGTCGTGCTGTTCGGCAATGGCAGGGAATATTGCGTGGCGTTCATCAATATCGACCTGACGGCGGTCGGAAACTGGGCCGAGCGCAACAACGTGGCCTATGCGTCCTATCAGGAACTGGCAGGCCATCCGCGTGTGTTAGAGACTATCAAGTCCCACGTGGAAGAGGTGAACAAGTCCGTGGCGGCTGATGAGATGCTGTCTGGCTGCCAGGTGCATCGCTTTGTGGTGCTGCACAAGGAACTGGATGCGGATGACGGTGAAATGACCCGCACGCGAAAGGTGCGGCGTGGATTCGTCGAGGAGAAGTTCCAGGACATCATTGATGCGCTTTACGACGGGTCCAAGCGTGTCTCGACCACGACCGAGGTGACCTATGAAGACGGTCGTAAGGGTTCGATTTCAGCGACGCTGGAAATTGTCGATGCGCCTGTGGTTGCTACGGCTCAGCACAAGGTTGCAGCGGAATGAGGGCCGGTCATGCGCCGCTCGACCTGCGGTCGTCGCCCCGCCCGCCGTCCCGTATTTGCGTAAGTCAGGGAGTGACTGATGCTGGATAGTTCCGAAGGATATGTCACTGAAGACGGCCGCAAGATCGGCGCTGTGGTGATGGAGATGAAAAACATCACTCTGCGCTTTGGTGGTGTGGTGGCAATCAAAGACATCTCGTTTGACATCCGCGAAGGCGAGATTCGCGCCATCATCGGACCGAACGGGGCGGGCAAGTCCTCGATGCTTAACGTGATCTCGGGGTTCTATGTCCCGCAGGAGGGTGAGGTCTGGTTCCATGGCGCCAAGCGCCCGCCAATGCGGCCCTATGAGGTGGCACGGCAGGGCATAGCGCGCACGTTCCAAAATATTGCTCTGTTCGAAGGTATGAGCGTTTTGGACAACGTCATGACCGGGCGGCTGAACTACATGAAGACCAACCTGTTCCAGCAGGCCTGGTGGAAGGGCAAGGCCGAGGCGGAAGAGGTGGAAAACCGCGAGGCGGTTGAGAAAATCATCGATTTCCTTGAAATCCAGCACATCCGCAAGACACCCGTTTCCCGCCTGCCTTACGGTTTGAAAAAACGGGTCGAGTTGGCGCGCGCGCTGGCGGCCGAGCCCAAGCTGCTGCTGCTGGATGAGCCGATGGCCGGCATGAATGTCGAAGAGAAAGAGGACATGAGCCGCTTTATCCTCGACGTAAACGACGAGTTCGGCACCACCATCGCCCTGATAGAACACGACATGGGCGTGGTGATGGACCTGAGCGACCGGGTGGTCGTGATGGATTACGGCAAGAAGATCGGCGACGGCACACCGGACGAGGTGCGCAGCAATCAGGACGTCATCGACGCCTATCTGGGGGTCAGTCATGACTGAGCATCGGACAGACATGGGGAGAGGCGCAGATGCCTGAACAACTCGTATTCGCGATGGAGGTCATCCTCAATGGTCTGATGGCCGGGGTATTGTATGCGCTGGTCGCGCTGGGATTTGTGCTGATCTACAAGGCCTCGGGGATTTTCAATTATGCGCAAGGGGTTATGGCCCTGTTTGCGGCGATGACGCTGGTCGGGATCATGAACGGGCAGGTACCCTTTGCGCATGTGATCAACGCGACCTTCGGCACTCATGTGCACGATTTCGGCTGGAATGTACCAGCGTTGCTGGCGATCATCCTGACAATGGGCGTCATGGTGCTGCTGGCCTGGGCGGTGCAGCGGTTCGTCATGCGTCATCTGGTGGGGCAAGAACCGATTATTCTGTTCATGGCCACCATCGGCTTGGCCTATTTCCTTGAAGGCGTCGCCGACCTGATGTGGGGGTCCGAGATTAAGACATTGGACGTTGGCCTGCCGCAGGGCATCAACCTGTGGATCGATGAGAGCACCTTTAATATTTTCGGATACGGCTTTTTCATCGACAATCTCGACATCGTGGCGACCGTGATTGCAGCGCTGCTGGTGGCCGCACTGGTGGCGTTCAGCCAGTACACCAAGCAGGGACGGGCAATGCGCGCCGTGGCCGATGACCATCAGGCCGCGTTGTCGGTGGGCATCTCGCTGAACTTCATCTGGATCATGGTGTGGTCGGTTGCGGGTTTCGTGGCGCTGGTCGCAGGTATCATGTGGGGCACAAAGTCGGGCGTGCAGTTCTCATTGTCGCTGATCGCGCTCAAGGCGCTGCCGGTTCTGATGCTGGGCGGGTTCACCTCGATCCCTGGCGCCATCGTCGGCGGGTTGATCATCGGTGTGGGTGAGAAACTGTTCGAGTTCGCCATTGGCCCGATGGTCGGTGGTGCGACCGAGAACTGGTTCGCCTATGTGCTGGCGCTGATCTTCCTGGTGTTCCGACCGCAGGGCCTGTTCGGCGAGAAGATTATCGAGAGGGTGTAGGGCATGACAAAGCTGATTGCCATCATCAACATCATCTCGTGGGCTGGTTTCTGGGCCTTCGGCTATATCGCACTCACCTCGGACGATCTGACAGACGGTCAGCTGACCATCGCTGCGATCCTGGCCTTCGCCGGGCTGATCATGGGCGTGCTGGCCTATCTGAAACTGGTCCGCGCCTCCGAGGCGAGCGGATACGCCAAAGGCTCGAACCAACTTGACACTGAAGCCCGCAATCGGGCGCAGGAAGAATGGGAAAAGTAAGACATGTTCTATCGTGAGGCCGGGGACTTCAAAACCTCGTACATTGATGACAGCCAGACCTTTCCGATCAAGTTCGACCGGTATCGGTACTATGTCGTGCTGGCAGTGGCGTTTGGCATCATTCCCTTCCTGATCAACGACTATCTTGCCAACGCGCTGTTGCTGCCGTTCCTGATCTACGCGATTGCGGCGATCGGGTTAAATATTCTGGTGGGCTATTGCGGTCAGGTGTCGCTGGGCACCGGGGGGTTCATGGCCGTGGGCGCTTATGCCTGTTACAAGCTGATGACCGCTTTCCCGGATGTCAGCATGTTTATCCACGTGATCCTGGCCGGAGGGATCACGGCCTTTGTCGGCGTGCTGTTCGGTCTGCCATCACTACGGATCAAGGGCTTCTATCTGGCGGTGGCCACGCTGGCAGCGCAGTTTTTCCTGGTGTGGCTGTTCAACCGGGTGCCGTGGTTCTACAACTACTCGGCTTCGGGTCAGATCAACGCGCCGGAACGTGATGTGTTTGGCATTATCATCACCGGGCCGAACGCGCCCGCATGGGCGACCTATCTGTTCTGCCTGATCTTTCTGACCGTCTGTGCCCTGATCGCGCGGAACCTGACGCGCGGCACGACGGGGCGCAGCTGGATGGCGATCCGCGACATGGATATCGCGGCTGAGATAATCGGGGTGAACCCGCTGAAGGCGAAACTGACCGCATTTGCCGTCAGTTCGTTCTTTGTAGGTATCGCAGGTGCGCTTTTTTTCGCGGTCTATCTGGGCGCGGTCGAGGTTGGCGAGGCCTTCGGCATTCAGAAATCGTTTCTGGTGCTGTTCATGATTATTATCGGCGGGTTGGGCTCGATTTTCGGCTCGTTCGCGGGGGCGGCCTTTCTTGTGCTGCTGCCGGTGGTACTGAAAGTGGTGGGCGCCGACTGGCTAGGCTGGCCCACGGATATCGTGGCGCACCTGCAACTGGTGATTGTCGGCGGACTGATCATCCTGTTCCTGATCCTGGAGCCGCATGGTCTGGCGCAGCTGTGGCGCGTGGCGAAAGAGAAACTCAGACTCTGGCCGTTCCCGCACTAGGGCCGGCCCAATCAGATAACGGGTGCAAAGCCCGATCCCACATCGGATAAACCAAGGGAGGAGACACCCGATGAAATTGAAACTGGCAACCGCGGCGCTTGGCGCCCTGATGGCCGCAGGGCCGGCTCTGGCGGATCTTGTGATCCCCGATCTGAGCTATCGCACCGGACCTTATGCAGCTGGCGGCATTCCGTTCTCGGACGGGTATAACGACTATTTCACCCTTTTGAACGAACGCGATGGTGGCATCGGTGGCGTTCCGATCCGCGTGGTCGAATGCGAAACCGGCTACAATACCGAAAAAGGGGTGGAGTGCTACGAATCTACCAAGGGCGAAGGCGCGCTGGTGTATCAGCCGCTGTCCACCGGCATCACCTATCAGCTGATCCCGAAAGTGACCGCAGACAACATTCCGCTGCACACGATGGGCTATGGCCGGACTTCGGCCAAGAACGGCACCGTGTTCAGCCACGTGTTCAACTACCCGGCCAACTATTGGGACGGGGCCTCGGGTGCGATCAACTATCTGCTTGAGGAAAACGGTGGCGACCTGAGCGGCAAGAAAGTCGCGCTGATCTATCACAACTCGGCCTATGGCAAGGAACCGATCCGCACGCTGGAGGAGCTGTCCAAGAAGCACGGCTTTGAGCTGGTCGCCCTGCCGGTTGATCACCCGGGTCAGGAGCAGAAGTCACAGTGGCTGCAAATCCGCCGTGATCGTCCCGACTATGTCCTGATGTGGGGCTGGGGCGTGATGAACCAGGTGGCCGTGCAAGAGGCTGCAAATATCCGCTTCCCGATGGAAAACTTCATCGGCATCTGGTGGTCCGGTTCGGAGAACGACGTTGTGCCCGCCGGTGAGGCCGCGAATGGCTATAAGGCGCTGACCTTCCATAATGTGGGCACCGACTTCCCGGTTTTCGACGATCTGAAGACACACGTAGTTGATGCGGGCAGAGCCGCAGGCGCGGGCGATCAGGTCGGTACGGTTCTGTATAACCGTGGCCTCTACGCGGCCGTGCTTGCCGCCGAAGCGATCAAGAAGGCGCAAGAGCTTTCGGGCAATGCCGATATCACCGCCGCCGAAATGCGCGAAGGCATGGAAGCGCTTGAGATGACAGAGGCGAAAATGGTCGAGCTGGGCCTGCCGAACTTCGGTCCGACCTTCTCGGTATCCTGCGACAACCACGGCGGTGATGCGCTTGTGGGTGTGACTCAGTGGGATGCGGCGAACAAGACCTGGTCGCTGATCTCGGAGTTCAAACCGACTGATGGCGAAGTGATCGGCGCGCTGATCGACGAAGATTCAGCGGCTTACGCAGCAGAAAACAACATCGAATCGCGCTGCAACTAAGGCGCTTTTGAACACCGGGGCGGCGGTGATCTGCCGCCCCGAACCCCACACTCGCACAAGGACACGCGCAGATGCTGGATGCGGCTCAAAACACCGAAGTTCAGGCAGAAACCCTGCTTGAGGTGAACAACATCGAGGTGATCTACAACCACGTCATCCTGGTTCTGAAGGGTGTCAGCCTGACCGTACCCAAAGGGGGCATTACAGCTCTGCTCGGTGGTAACGGGGCGGGTAAGACCACGACGCTTAAGGCGGTGTCGAACCTGCTGCAATCAGAACGCGGCGAGGTCACCAAGGGCTCGATCAAATATCGCGGAACCAGCGTGCATGAAAGTGACCCGGCCGATCTGGTCGAAAAGGGCGTCATCCAGGTAATGGAAGGCCGCCATTGTTTCGAGCATCTGACGGTCGAAGAAAATCTGCTAACCGGCGCCTACACCCGTAAGGACGGGAAAGCGGCGATCCAGCAGGACCTTGATCTGGTTTACACCTATTTCCCCCGCCTCAAGGAACGCCGCCGAAGCCAGGCGGGTTACACCTCGGGCGGTGAACAGCAGATGGTGGCGATGGGCCGGGCCCTGATGTCGCGCCCCGAAACGATTCTGCTGGACGAACCCTCAATGGGTCTGGCGCCGCAGCTGGTCGAAGAGATTTTCAGTATCGTGAAGGACCTGAACGAGAAAGAAGGCGTGTCCTTCCTGCTGGCCGAACAGAACACAAACGTCGCGCTGCGGTTTGCCCATTACGGATACATTCTGGAATCAGGCCGCGTGGTGATGGATGGCCCGGCCGCCGATCTGCGTGAAAACCCGGACGTAAAGGAATTCTATCTGGGCATGTCGGATGAGGGGCGCAAAAGCTTCCGCGACGTACGCTCATATCGCCGCCGCAAGAGGTGGTTGTAAGCGGATGGAGGATATGGTCATGACGAATTATTACGACGCGCTCGAAACCCGCTCAGCCGACCAGCGTGCCTCCGATCATGCACAGGCATTGCGTGTTCAGCTTCAGCGGGCCTTGTCCGCGCCGGGGTTCGAGGCGCATCTGGCCGGTGCGAACACTGATGCTGTCGCCTCGGTCGATGATCTGGTGAAACTGCCGGTTCTGCGCAAATCCGATCTGGCACAGGCACAGGCATCGCGGCCTCCGTTTGGCGGGTTTACCGTCAAACCGGCGCGGCATTTCCACCATGTGTTTCAATCCCCTGGCCCGATTTACGAGCCCGGCAGCACCGATCCCGATTGGTGGCGCATGGGGCGGTTCCTGCATGCGGCGGGCGTTGGTCCGGGCGATATCTTGCAGAACTGCTTTGGTTACCACCTGACCCCTGCGGGCATGATCTTTGAAAGCGGCGCGCGGGCTGTGGGGGCAGCAGTGCTGCCCGCCGGCACCGGTCAGACCGAGTTGCAGGTGACTGCCGCGCGGGATGTGGGCTGCACGGCCTATGCCGGAACCCCGGATTATCTGAAGGTCATTCTGGACAAGGCGGATGAGATGGGCGTGGCGTTGGGTTTCAACGCCGCGGTAGTTGGCGGCGGTGCTCTGTTCCCGTCCTTGCGTCAGGAATATGCCGACCGGGGTATATCCTGCCTGCAATGCTATGCCACCGCTGATCTGGGCAATATCGCCTATGAGAGCGCCGCGATGGAGGGGATGATCATCGACGAGCATGTCATCGTCGAGATTGTCACCCCGGGCACCGGCAACCCAGTCGCTGCGGGCGATGTGGGTGAGGTCGTGGTGACCTCGCTGAACCCCGACTATCCGCTGATCCGGTTTGCGACCGGTGATCTGTCGGCGATTATGCCGGGGGAGTCCCCCTGTGGCCGCACCAATCTGCGGATCAAGGGCTGGATGGGCCGGGCCGATCAGACCACCAAGATCAAAGGCATGTTCGTGCGCCCCGAGCAGGTGGCCGCGCTGGTCGACAAGCATGAAGAGATCGTCAAGGCTCGCGTCATCGCCGCCCGTCAGGGCGAGATGGATACCATGACCGTTCAAATCGAAAGCCCCCGTGGCGATGACGCGGCCTATGCCAAATCAGTGGTCGAAGTGTTGAAGCTGAAAGGCGCGATCGAGGTTGTGGCCCCCGGATCGCTGCCCAAGGACGGGTTGGTGATTGAGGATCAGCGGGTTTACGAGTGACCCAGAAAAACGGCTCTGCGGCAGTATGTGCCGCAGATTTGTTTCGCAGCCCACTGGTGTTTCTTAGCGTTTTGGTCAATTAAAGGCGGAACCTGCGCCTTTGCCTGTCACAACCGGAAACATGGCCGAAATCGAATTTTCAGAACACGGAACGCGCCATAGGGGCGTGTTTGGCACCCGGCTGGTTGGCTCGGTGGCCTGTCTGGTGGCGGCCGCGTGTCTGTTGCCAATGGTGGCGGTTGTTCTGGCGGCGGTGACGGGTGGGACGGAAACGATCTCGCATCTGGTGGAAACGGTTCTGCCACGGTATGCGCTGACGACGGTGATACTGGTGGTTCTGGTGGCGATTGGCACCTTTTCCATCGGGGTGGGCGCGGCGTGGCTGGTGACGATGACCCGGTTTCCCGGTGTGCGTTTTCTGGAAATCGCCTTGGTTCTGCCGCTGGCCTTTCCGGCCTATGTGCTGGCCTATGCCTATACGTTCATTCTGGACCATCCCGGCATTGTCCAGACCACCCTGCGCGACCTGACCGGCTGGGGCCCGCGCGACTATTGGTTCCCCGAGATCCGCTCGACCGAGGGCGCGGCGGTGATGCTGATCCTCGTCCTTTACCCCTATGTCTATCTGCTGGCCCGTGCCGCGTTTCTGCAGCAAAGCGCCACCGCCTTTCTGGCGGCCCGCGCACTGGGCAAAAGCCCGTGGCTGGCTTTCTGGCATGTCTCACTGCCGATGGCGCGTCCGGCGATAGCTGGGGGTGTTCTGCTGGCCATCATGGAGACCATCGCCGATTTTGGCACGGTGGCCTATTTCGGCGTCCAGACCTTTGCCACCGGCATTTACACCAGCTGGTTCTCGATCGGAGACCGCGCCGCCGCCGCGCAGCTTGCCCTATGCCTGCTGGGGTTCGCGCTGGTCATGGCGATGGCCGAGCGGATACAGCGCGGCAGGGCGAAATACTATCAGGCGGGCAAAAGCCATGCGTCGCTGCCTTCGGCGCAACTGAAAGGCTGGCAATCTTTGGCAGCCTTCACGCTCTGCGCTGTTCCGGTTTTTCTGGGCTTTTTGCTACCGGTGTTCATCCTGATCCAGATGGGTCTTCAGTCGGAACAGAACCTGCTGTCGCGGCGTTATATCGGGTTCATCCAGAATTCACTGACGCTGGCAGGCACCGCGGCGGTGGTTACCGTGTTTGCCGCGATCTGCGTGGGGTTCTTTCAGCGCCTGCGCCCGGGGCGGGGATCGGCCACTACAGGCTATCTGGCGCGGCTGGGTTATGCGGTGCCGGGTGGGGTAATCGCAGTGGGCCTGATGGTGCCGTTCGCCAGCTTTGACAACGCGCTGGATGCGTGGATGCGACAAGCTTTCAATATCTCGACCGGGTTGCTGGTGACCGGCTCGATCTGGTTGCTGGTTGCGGCCTACATGGTGCGCTTTCTGGCCGCCGCACTCAGCGCCTATGAAGGCGGGCAGAGCACAGTTCACGCCAATATGGATGCCGCCGCGCGATCTCTGGGCCAGACACCGCTGGGCACGCTGCGCCGGGTGCATCTGCCGATCCTGACGCCATCGTTGCTGACGGCGTTGCTGATTGTCTTTGTCGACGTGATGAAAGAGCTTCCCGCGACCCTGATCATGCGCCCATTCAACTTTGACACACTGGCGGTGCAGGCCTATCGGTTGGCCTCGGATGAACGACTCGAGGGGGCAGCCGTGCCCTCTCTGGTCATCCTTGCAGTGGGCTTGTTGCCGGTGATTCTGATCTGTCGTCAGGTCGGGCGGCGCTAGGTCACGATTGACCAAAAAACCACACCTTGTTGTGCTCGGGCTTGATTCAAACGCATTTTCCGGCAAGGCTGAGGGTATGAACATGCAGCCTCCCAGCCGGTTTTCTGCAAACTCGGCCCATATGCCCGTCGCGTTTAACCGGCACGAGATGTCCCATATCCTATCCGTCTATGGCCGGATGGTCGCCACCGGAGAAATGCGCGACTACGGAATTTCGAATCTGCGAGACATGGCGGTGTTCTCCATCTTTCGACGCACGGCCGAGCATCCAATCTACCGGGTCGAGAAACACCCGCGCCTGCGGCAAAGGCAGGGGATGTATTCGGTGATCGGCATGGATGGCCGCATCCTGAAACGCGGCCATGACCTGCGCACTGTGCTGCGCGTGCTGGAGCGCAAGCTGATCCGCTCTGTCGACCTTGATTAGAGCCTTTTGTGGGCTGTAACGGGTCCGTCGCCCTGGTCCAGAATGCGGGTGATAGCCTGATCCATCGGCTCGAAGGTCACGTCCATGTGGTAGGCATTGGCGTGCAGCAGCATGTTTTCGTCATAGACCCAGGCGACATGACCCTTCCAGAACAGCAGATCGCCGTGTTTCGGTTCTGTCCCAGCGGGCAGGGCCTCGCCCAGTTCCCGTTCCTGATCGCCGCTGTCGCCGGGGCAGGGGATGCCGCAAGCCAGTAGGCCGGCCTGTACCAGACCCGAGCAATCCAGCCCGAACCGGCTGTTGCCACCCCACAGATAGGGCGTACCCAGAAACAGCTCGGCCACGGCGACCGGATCGGTCAGGTGAGTGGCATTGAACTTGGCGTGCACGGCAGGGATGAAGCCCAGTTCGGTTTCCAGAAACCGGTTCTGTTCCGACAGGACCTGAACCCTGCTACCGAAACTCAGCGAGACCCGGTCAGGGCTTTTCATATCCGGTTCCGCGTAGACATGGGTTGCGGGTGCGGTGATCCAGTGTGTGTCAGGAACCGGTGCCCCCAGCTGTTCCGAGGCCACCCAACCGGTGTAACTGTCCTTGTCTGCGATAACCCGGCTCCAGCCGCCTTGGGTTTCGGTCACGGTGACGGTGTCGCCAAACAACAGCTGCCGTTCCCGCGGGCCATCGGGGTGGCGCAGCAGGTTCACCACGGGGTTTATGATGCGCTGCTTGGTCATAGGTCCAGAATCTCGGGCAGGGCGGCCATCAGCGCACGTGGGCCTTGACCAAGGCCGCCCTTGCTGCGGCCCGGCGCTTTGCTGGATTGCCAGGAATAGATGTCGAAATGCATGTAGCGGCAGTCGCCGACAAACCGCCGCAGGAACAGCGCGGCGGTGATTGATCCTGCAAACCCGCCCGAGGGCGCATTGTCCAGATCGGCGATACCCGGTTCGATCATCGCCTCATAGGGTTCGTGGAAGGGCATCCGCCAGACCGGATCGGCGGCCTGTTGCCCGGCCCGCACCAGTGTTTCGGCGGCGCTGTCGTCATCGGTATAAAACGGCGCCAGATCGCCGCCGACAGCCACCCGCGCCGCACCGGTCAGCGTGGCCATCGAGATCACCAGATCGGGCGTACCCTCATTCGCAAGCGCCAGTGCATCGGCCAGCACCAGCCGCCCCTCGGCATCGGTGTTGTTAATCTCGACAGTCAGACCCTTGCGCGAGGTCAGGATGTCGCCAGGACGAAACGCGTTTCCGGCCACCGAGTTCTCAACCGCCGGGATCAGCACGCGCAGCTGGACCGGCAGTTTCAGAGACATGATCATTCGCGCCAAACCCAGAACATTTGCCGACCCGCCCATGTCTTTCTTCATCAGCGCCATCGAGTTGCCGGGCTTAAGGTTCAGCCCCCCGGTGTCAAAGCACACGCCTTTGCCGACCAGCGTCAGTTTGGGGCCGGAACTGCCCCAGTTCATTTCGATCAGGCGGGGCTCTTGCGCGGCGGCGCGACCAACGGCGTGGATCATCGGAAAGTTCTGGTCCAGCAGGGCCTGCCCCTTGATCACCTCGCAGGAGGCACCGAACTCCTGCGCCAGGGCCTCGGCAGCGGCTTGCAACTGGTCCGGTCCCATATCTGCGGTGGGCGTGTTGACCAGATCGCGGGTCAGGGCCTCGGACTGCGCCAAAACCTCGACCCGCGCTGCATCAATTCCTTCGGGGGCAATCAGACGGGCCTTGGCCTGAGACTGCGCGGCGTAGCGATCAAACGCATAGCCGGTCAGCAGCCAGCCCAGGCATTCGGTGTCCAACGCACCCACGGGCATGCCCGAGGCGATGTGATAGGTGCCTTTGGGCAAGGATTCGGCTGCGGCGGCCAGGGGAAACCGTTTGCGCGCGCGGCCTGCGGCTTTGCCATAACCCGCCAGAGCGAATTCCGGTGTGCCGTCCGAACCGGGGATCAATGCGGCCTGTCCCAGTGCGCCGGTAAAGCCGCTTGACTGAATCCAGTTCGACACGTGATCTGGCTGGCCGGCCAGCCAATCGTCCAGATCGGGTTGCGCGATGACATGCAGCGGTAGCGAAGGGTCAGAGGGCGAAGCAAAGGACAAGGTCATGTTTATCTCGGCTGGTTCGGTTTGCGCCCAGCCTATCCACCCACGGCCCGCCCGCAAGCCCCGTCAGACGGAAAGATCCTGCTGATCCCAAATCATGGTCAGCGATTTTTCACCGACTCGGATCAAACGCGACAGGGTGGCTCCGGTAGCCACCGCATCGCCCGTGTCCACGGTCTGCGCCACATCCCCGGCGACGCGGGCCAGTGCGACCATGCCGATCTGGTCCGCAATTGCCACCAGCGACCGCGCGCATTTGCGCAACCCCGCCCAGTCGCGCTGCCGCCAGAATCGTTCGCAGTTCGACAGACGTACGGCCAGTTCCTCGACCGTGCGGCACAGCACATCCAGCGCGTTCTTGTCGCCCAATTGTCTGTACAGTCCGCTCAGTTGGTCCAGATCCAGCCGGACGGTTTCCTTGTGTTCAAGCGTGAGTATCTTATCCACCACATTCACCCCAATTCTTTACGCCCCCACGGCATAGGCCGACTTTGAAGGTGAATTCCTTTGCAAAACCTTGCATCCGCGCAGGATAATTGCTCGAATTTTCCGCGAATTCCGGGTAGAGCAGCCTTCAGGAACTCGAAAATGGACAGAAGAATGGATTTAGCGAAACCCCTGCCGGGCTATTTGGTCAAACGCTATCACGGCTGGAAAGCCACCACCTATTCCGAAAACCAGGTCTGGTACCGCCGCCTGGCGACCGAAGGGCAGCGTCCGCGTGCAATGGTGATTTCCTGCTGCGACAGCCGTGTTCACGTGACGTCGATGTTCGGGGCAGATCAGGGCGATTTCTTCATCCACCGCAATATCGCCAATCTGGTGCCTCCTTTCGCGCCGGATGGTGATCACCACGGTACCAGTGCCGCGATTGAATACGCCGTCACTGCGCTGAAGGTGGCACATCTGATCGTGTTGGGCCATTCGCAGTGCGGTGGGGTTCAGGGTTGCATCGACATGTGCAAGGGCCAGGCCCCACAACTGGAAGCCAAAGGCAGCTTTGTGGGCCGCTGGATGGATATCCTGAAGCCAAAATACGAGCTGGTCGCCGATATCGAAGACAGTATCGATCAGGCTCGGCAGTTCGAACGGCAGGCGGTTGTTGCCTCGCTCGAGAACCTGATGACCTTCCCGTTTGTGTCCACGGCTGTGCAGGACGGCTCGCTCAGCTTGCATGGGCTGTGGACCGATATCGGTGAGGGCGGGCTGCAATGTTATGACCCGAAGGACAAGAAATTCGTGGTCGTCTGACCCACCGGAACAATCCGCAGTTTGACAGGCGTGGGATCAGGTCTCTGATTCCGCGCTATTTTTTGTTATAGTCGCTTGGTCCGGGTTTGGTTCGGGGACGTATCATGCGATTCATCAAACGCATTCTTCTGGCTCTGCTTGTGCTTGTTTTGCTGCTGATCGGGGTTTCCTACCTGTTGCCCGGAAAAGCCGAAGTATCGCGCAGTATCACCATCGACGCCCCACCTGGAGCCATCTTTCCTTACGTGAATTCGATGCAGGAGACCGAGAAATGGTCGCCCTGGCTGGGGCGCGATCCTGAAACGCAACTGACGTACAGCGGTCCCGAGGCCGGGGTGGGCAATACCCTGAACTGGAGTTCGGAGCATCCGCAGGTCGGGACCGGATCGCAGGAGATCATCGAAAGCGTCCCCGACCAAACGGTCAGAACGGCGCTGGATTTCGGGTCGATGGGCACCGCTTCGGCGACGTTCGCTTTGGTGCCCGAGGGCGATCAGACGCAGGTTACCTGGGGATTTGCCACCGATCTGGGCCTGAATCCGATGGCGCGGTGGATGGGTCTGATGATGGATGAATGGGTGGGCGGTGACTACGAACGGGGCCTGTCCAATCTGAAAATGTTGGTCGAAACGCAGAGTTAATGAACACGGCCCCTCGGTAAGTCGCAGCAACGGAATCAGAAATCCGAATAGGCGCTAAAAAATAACCAGTTTGCATCTTTTTTAACTTTTTCGTTGCCGAAACCGGTTTCGGAGCAAACAAATGTAAAAAATGGCTACGAATCGTTCATATCAATCGCGCGCGCCAGCGCATCGCACCTTGGTCTCTGGCCGGGTCAAGCTGGACGAATTGGCGGCGCATCTGGGCTTGTCGAAAAGCACGGTGTCGCGGGCGCTGAATGGTTATTCCGATATCTCCGAGATTACGCGCGCCCGGGTCGAGACCGCCGCCCGCAAACTGGGATACCGCCCGCTAAGCCACGCGCAGGCGATCCGGACCGGGCAAGTGCGCGCCATTGCGATGGTTCTGAACAGCGAAGAGCCCGACCAACACAACCCGTTCCTGCAGGATTTTCTGGCCGGTGCCTGTGAGGCCGCCAGCAGCCTTGATTGGACGATGACCATATCCACGGCGACGTCGGAACGCGACACTTTGAAAGTACTCAGCCGCCTGTTCGAAGAACGAAAAGCGGACGGCTTCATCCTGCCGCGAACGATGGTAAAGGATGCGCGCGTCGGGCTTTTGCGCAACCTCGAGGTGCCGCATATCCTTTATGGCCGCACCGGGTACGGGCAGTCGAACACGTGGGAGGAGACCTCATGGTTCGACATCGCCGGCGAAACCGCCATGCGCAATGCGGTGCTGCGGCTGGCAGGGTTCGGGCATACGCGCATCGGCTATGTCGGCAGCGATCCCAAGTTCAATTACAGCCATCTGCGCCGCGACGGCTATGCCGAAGGTCTGAACGAGGCAGGCCTGCCGCTTGACCCTGATTTGATCCGCGACGGCGCCCGGACGCGGGAAGACGGTTCAACGCAGGCGATGGCACTGATGCGACTGGACCTGCCGCCTACGGCGATTGTGTTTGCCACCGATTTGGCTGCTTTGGGGTTCTGTGCAACCGCGCAGGATCAAGGGTTCGAGATTGGCCGCGACGTCTCGGTGATCGGCTATGACGGCATTCCGGAATGCCGCTACGCCCGTCCGGCGCTGACCACTTTCGCCGTTGATTCGCGGATAGCCGGACAGCGGCTGGCAACCTTGCTGATCCGTCAGATCCGGGGTGAGGCACCCGACACCCTGCGCGAGTTGGCTGAGGCGACTCTGGTCGAAGGGGAATCGGATGGGCCGCCGCATCTGACACCGGCGGAACTGACGGTGAAACGCACACAGCTCAATAAAGACTAACCGGGAGGAGACCACACATGAAACTGACACCCAAAGTCGCCAGGCTGATGCTTGGATCGTCGTTGGCGCTGGCGCTGACTGCGCTGTCCGTGCAGGCCGACACAATCCGGTTTTGGACTACTGAGGAACAGCCCGAGCGTCTGGCCAAACAGCAGGAGATGGCCGATCAGTTCAAAGCTGAAACCGGCATTACGGTCGAAGTGATCCCCGTCACCGAAAGCGATCTGGGCACCCGCGCCACAGCGGCCTTCGCCGCCGGTGATCTGCCGGATGTAGTCTATCACACGCTGCAATACGCTCTGCCTTGGGCGGAAGCCGGCATTTTGGACACCGAAGCCGCGACCGAAGTGATCGAGGAACTGGGCGCCGACACCTTTGCCCCCGGTGCGCTGGCTATGGCTGCGTTCAACGGTGAAACCGCGTCGGTGCCAGTGGATGGCTGGACCCAGTTGGTCGTCTACCGCAAGGACCTGTTCGATGAGGCCGGTCTGGACGCACCCGACAGCTTTGCCGACATTCAGGCCGCGCTCGAGGCTTTGCACAACCCGCCGGAGATGTACGGCTTTGTCTCTGCTACCAAGGTCGACGAAAACTTCATGAGCCAGGTGCTGGAACATGTCTTCCTCGCCAATGGTGTAAGCCCGGTTGGCCCCGATGGGTTCCAACCACTGGACGAGGCCAAGACCACCGAGGTTCTGGACTTTTACAAGGCGATTTCCAAGGCGTCGCCTCCGGGAGAGCTCTATTGGAAGCAATCGCGCGAATTGTATTTTGACGGTAAGGCCGCCATGATCATCTGGTCGCCCTTCATTCTGGATGAGCTCGCAGGTCTACGCGATAGTGCCCCGCCGACCATCACCGACGACCCGACCTCGCGCGATCTGGCGGGCAAGACCGGTATTGTCACCAAACTGTCCGGCCCGTCGAACCCCGATGGCGCGGCCTGGGGGGACGTGCGATACTTTGGCATCACCAACGACGCTGATACCGACGCGGCGATGGACTTCGTGAAATATGCCATGGATCAGGGCTATACCCAGACGCTGGCCATCGCGCCCGAGGGCAAGTTCCCGGTCCGTCGCGGCAATGCCGACAACCCGACCGCCTTTGCCGAAGCCTGGGCTGAACTGCCCGTAGGTGTCGACCGCAAGGCCCCGCTGGGCGAGCTTTACGAACAGGCGATGATCGACGAAATCGTCGGAGGTCTGGATGTGGCACAGCGTTGGGGCGTGGTCGAAGGGCAGCTGTCGCTGGCCTCGAAGATGATAAACTCTCAGGCCATCAACCGGATCGTGCGTCAGTACATCGACGACGAGATCGACGCCGCTGCCGCCGTTGCGGCCATGAACGACGAACTGGCCAAGGTTCAGTAACCAACCGGCACCCGCAGCGGCGTCTGTGCCGCTGCGCGCAACCCTTCGAGGTATCCCATGTCTTCGGCCACCCCACCGACCGGAACCGGGGCGCTTGCCAGACGCGAGGGGCGTCTGGCCTGGGCGCTGCTGGCTCCGACCGTGATCAGCGTGTCTCTTGTGGTGATCCTGCCTTTGCTGGCGATCATCTGGATCAGCTTCAAACCGTTTACCCTGTCAGACCTTCGCCCACCTGCGCCGGTCGTGCGTGAAAGCCTGCGCGGATTGGGTGACGACCTGCGGATCGAATACCGCTTGCGCAACTCCAGCCAGGAAATCGCTATTGAGGGCGTGACCTTGGGTGATGTGCTGCCCGACGGTGTGACCGCTGGGGAGGTCACTGCGCCCTGTGTTCTGAACGGCCAGGAATTATTTTGCGATTTCGGCACTTTGGAAGGCGGTCAGCGTGAGCGTATCCGTATTCCGGTCTCGGTCGATGGTGACCCCGACGCCTTCGAAGATGTGGTGGAAGGGTCGGAACCGCGCGTTACCGGCAGCGGACCGAGTGTGCTGACCAATCTGGAATTCAGCCTTGAGAACTTCGCCCGCGTTTTTGACGGTTCGGAATTCTGGGGCGTGTTTTGGGTGACGCTGTTCTACACGGTGTTCGGCACCATTGGCGCGCTGGTCATGGGCCTGTTTGCCGCGCTGCTGCTGAACAAGAGCTTCAAGGGGCAAGGCTTTATCCGTGGTCTCTATCTTTTCCCCTATGTGGCCCCGGTGATCGCCGTGGCCTTCACCTGGGTCACGCTGTTTGATCCGTTCTCGGGTTCGGCCAATGCGCTGCTGGTGCAGATGGGGCTGAGCAGTGAGCCGATCAATTTCTTCGGGGAACGGCCGCTGGCTCTGATCATGGTCACTGTATTCGAGATCTGGCGCTATTTTCCGCTGTCCTTCCTGTTCATCCTTGCGCGGATGCAGTCGATCGACTCCAGCATGTATGAGGCGGCGGATATGGATGGCGCCTCGCCGTTCCAGAAGTTCTGGCTGCTGAGTATCCCGCAATTGCTGGGTATCCTGTCGGTGCTGTTCCTGCTGCGCTTCATTTGGACGTTCAACAAATTCGACGACATCTTCCTGCTAACCGGCGGTAATGCAGGCACGCGCACGCTGACCGTGAATGTTTATGAACAGGCCTTTGCGGTCTCGAATATCGGGGCAGGCGCTGCGGTGGCCGTGGTGATTCTGATGTGCCTGATCGCCTTTAGCTTTGTCTTCTTCCGCTACATCAGCCGTGAGGAGGGCCTGTGATGCGCAAAGGACATATCACCGGCCCGGTTCTGGGCGCGCTGTGGATGCTGGTGATTGCCACTACCATCGCTGTCACCATGTCCTTCGCCACAGGTGCTGCGTTTCGACCGCAGGTTCTGCTAAGCCTGATATGGGGCGCGGCGGCTGGGTTGGTCTATGTTCGCTTTCCGGCCCGCCGAGCACCCGCGCGTCTGGGCATGGCAGCCCTGCTGGGTCTGTCCTGCCTGACCGGCTTTGGCCCGGTTTTGATCGGATCGGACACAACGTTGCAGGCGGTGCTGGTCACCGTGATTGCGGTGGCTGTGGTGATGCATGTGTCACTGGCCGCGATCCTCAGGGATTTGCCGTTTGCGGAACTGACCCGCCACGAATTCGAGGATGCGGTGATCCGTTTCTGCACCGGCTTCGGTTATATCTTTTTCACCGCCATCGTGGTTATCCCGTTCTACGTCATGGTAATGACCAGCCTGAAATCACAGCAGACACTGCTGCAGAACCCGCTGGATTTCTCGGTCGATCTGAGTCAGGGCACGGCATTGTTCCGCAGCTATACGGAACTGTTCCGGGACTTCAACTTCGGCAGTTACCTTTGGACGTCATTTTACGTCTCGGTTCTGACCGTTTTCATCACCTTGCTGTTCAGCGTCCCGGGCGCCTATGCGGTAGCCCGGTTCCGGTTCAAAGGGCAAAAGGCGTTCTCGCGCTCGATCCTTTTGATCTACATGGTGCCGATGATCGTGCTGGCGCTGCCGATCTATATCGCGTTCTCGCTGACGGGTCTGCGCAATTCGATCCTTGGCATCGTCATGATCTACCCGGTCACCACAATCCCGGTCGCGCTTTACATGCTGCAGGGGTATTTCCGCGGCCTGCCGACCGAGGTGGAAGAGGCCGGTCTGATGGATGGTCTGTCGCGTCTGGCGGTGATCTGGAAAATCACCCTGCCGCTCAGCCTTCCGGCGCTGGCGTCGGTCTCGCTCTACGTCTTCATGATCGCCTGGAATGAATTCCTGCTGGCCTTCATGCTGCTCGACGATCCGTCGAAATTTACCCTGACCCGAGGGGTTACGATGCTGAACTCTTCGGAAATTCCCCGCCAACACCTGATGGCCGGTGCGGTGATTGCCACCGTTCCGATCATGGCCCTGTTTCTGGGGCTTGAACGTTTCATGACCAAAGGCCTGACCGCAGGCTCGGTCAAAGGATGACTGAGATGAACTACTACACGACGCCGAGTGAATCGGCACGCAACATCCTGATCACCAATGATCGGGGTGGTTACACGATCCCGACCAGCGGCCTTTATCCCTATCAGTGGAACTGGGACAGCGCGGTTGCGGCGCTGGGCTTTGCCGAGTTCGATATCGACCGCGCCTGGGTTGAGCTTGAGACGCTGTTCTCGGGTCAGTGGGATGACGGCATGGTGCCCCACATCCTGTTCCATCAGCCCGATCCTGGTTATTTCCCCGGGCCGGATGTTTGGGGCGGTACCGGGCCGATCGCGTCATCGGGTGTCACCCAGCCACCATTGGCCGCGACCATGGCGCGGCGGGTTTGGGACAGGGACCGCACGGTCGGCGAGGCGCGCCTTCGTACTCTGTTCCCGGCCATGCTGGCCTGGCATCGCTGGTTCATGGCGTGGCGCCTGGACGAGCACGGCGCTGTCTGCACCACCCATCCATGGGAAGCCGGGCGTGACAATGCGCCGGACTGGGATGGCGCGATGGCGGGGATCGACGCCTCGGATGTCGGCGAATATCAGCGCCGCGACATCAGTCATGTGAACAGCGCCGACCGGCCCACCAAATACGACTATGATCGCTATATCAAACTGGTGCAGATCGGGCGCGAGGTCGGTTGGGACCAGCAGAAACTACTGGACCTCAACCCGTTCCGCATCGCCGACCCGACCATGAGCTTCACCACCCTGCGCGCCGCCCGTGATCTGTTGGCGATAAGCGAGGAACTGGGGATCGAAACCGAGGGTCTTGACGCTGATGTGGTCCGGCTTGAGGCCGGTGCACGGTCGCTGTGGAATGAGGCGCTGGCTGCCTTTGACGCCCGCAATGCGCATACTGGCGAATGGGCAGAAAGTGTCTCTAACGCGAGCTATTTGTGCTGGTACGGAGGTATTGAAGCCCCTCAGATGCTGGACCGTGTGAAGACTGTGCTAACCACCGTCCCGCACCCGATCCCCAGCTATGATCCGAACATGCCCAAGTTTGACGAGCGCCGCTATTGGCGCGGACCAACCTGGGCCTTCATGAACATGCTGATAGGGTTCGGACTGTCAGAAATGGGCCACGGCGTCGAAGCCGAAGCCCTGCGCCTGAAAACTGCCCGCCTGATCGCGGGCCACGGTTTTGCCGAGTACTACGACCCGATCACCGGCAGTCCGGCCGGGGGCAATTCATTCACATGGACCGCCGCCGTCTGGCTGCATTGGGCAGGGAGGAACTGATGGGCAGCATCGAGCTCAAATCCGTCGAGAAATGGTTCGGCGACGTGCAGGTGATCAAAGGCATCGACCTGCAGATCGAAGAGGGTGAGTTCGTCGTCTTCGTTGGCCCCTCGGGCTGCGGTAAATCGACCCTGTTGCGGATGATCGGCGGGCTCGAGGATATCTCGCGCGGGTCGCTTCTAATCAACGGGAATGACGTCACCGATCACCCGCCCTCAAAGCGCGGGTTGACCATGGTGTTCCAGTCCTATGCGCTTTATCCTCACCTGACCGTGGCCGAAAATATGGGTTTCTCGCTGAAAGTGGCGGGGGTTTCGAAACCCGAGATTGCCGAGCGCGTGGGTAAGGCCGCCGAGGTGCTAAAGCTGGAACCGTATCTGGAGCGCCGTCCCAAGGACCTGTCCGGAGGGCAGCGTCAGCGCGTGGCGATCGGCCGGTCCATTGTGCGCGACCCCACCGCGTTCCTGTTCGACGAGCCTCTGTCCAACCTCGACGCCGCCCTGCGGGTCGAGATGCGATACGAGATCGCAAAGCTGCACCAAAGCCTCAACCGCACCATGATCTACGTGACCCACGATCAGGTCGAGGCGATGACCTTGGCCGACCGCATCGTAGTGCTGGAATTTGGCAAGATCGCTCAGGTCGGCACCCCGCGCGAGTTGTATGAACGCCCCGCTAACCTGTTCGTGGCGCAGTTCATCGGCAGTCCGAAAATGAACGTCTTGCCCTGCACCGTGTCCGGGGATCGGTTCCAACTGGAAAACGGCGGCAGCGGACCGTTTGACCGCACCGGCGCGGCCACGATGCTGGGCATCCGCCCGGAACACATCAGTGTGGTCGAACCGGACGCAGGTCACAGCGACGGGATGGTTGAGGTGGTGGAATATCTGGGCGCCGATATGTTCGTCATCGTCGATTGCGGGACCGAGGAAAAGGTCACCGTTCGCCTTGGTGGCGATACCGAGATCAAGGCTGGTGCAAAGATCGGTCTGCACTTTGCGCCTGAGAAGCTGCAATTCTTCGACGCAGAAGGGCAGGCGCTGTGATCGCTCCGGGATGGTGCGGAGAACTGCCGCACCATCCAGCTTCGATACCTTTAGCTTTCGAAGTCTTTACTACTGTTCGAATGTGTAGCTTACATCGAATGTGGATGCTGCCGGACCAGCGGTCAAAAATGTCCCGCCATCTTCCAGCAGATTGTGTACCCAACCAAAACCATCTGAATTCATCAAGTAATCAGTTTTGGAAATACCTATTGAGCCCGTCGTCGTTTCGATCGAGATACTTGTGAGCCTGCTGTATTCATAGACTTTCATCAAAAACGGCGAATACTCACTAACCTCATGTTTTTTGAACTGTCCCTTGTACTCCGATGCTGCGTTGCAAAGGTCTGTGATTTCGAGCTCTTTGAGTTGCGTTTTCGTTTTGTCACCTGAAACGACCGCTAGATCGTACAAACACGTATCCTTGAACGAACAGTCCTTCGAATAGGTCAATATGATCGGGTAGAATTTTGGAAAACTGACAGTTGAGCCATCCTCTGATCGGTTGATCACGATCTGCCCGGATGCACAAAGGTCTTGTGCAGAAGCTGTTCCGACTAGAAAAGAGCTTACGACCGGCGCAAGCAGCGCGCGCAGAAACATTCCAGTGTTTCCGAAATTCATTAGAGCTTTCTAACCTCCGCCTTTCCAATACAGAATGCCAAGAATTAGAGACCGAAGAATACGACGTTAATCAATTCGGCAACTGTCTGATTTCAAATCTCCTTAGCCACAAATAAAAAACCCCGCCGACGGTGCGACGGAGTTTAAATGATCTTCTGAGCGTCAAGATCAGCCTTTTTTCAGAACCTCACGGCCCAGAAGTTCAGCGATCTGTACCGCGTTCAGTGCGGCACCTTTGCGCAGGTTGTCAGACACGCACCACAGGTTGATACCGTTCTCAACGGTCGAGTCCTGACGGATGCGGCTGATGAACGTGGCGAAATCGCCCGCACATTCGACCGGTGAGACGTAGCCACCGGCTTCGCGCTTGTCGATCACCATGATGCCCGGAGCCTCGCGCAGGATGTCGCGGGCTTCGTCTTCGTCCAGGAATTCTTCGAACTCAATGTTCACGGCCTCGGAATGGCCGACGAAGACCGGTACGCGGACGCAGGTTGCGGTGACCTTGATCGACGGATCGACGATCTTCTTGGTTTCCACAACCATCTTCCACTCTTCCTTGGTCGAGCCGTCTTCCATGAAGACGTCGATCTGCGGAATGACGTTGAAGGCGATCTGCTTCTGGAACTTCTTCGGTTTCACCTCGGTGGTGGGGTTGTAGATGGCCTTGGTCTGATCCCAAAGCTCGTCCATACCCTCTTTACCGGCGCCCGAAACCGACTGATAGGTCGACACGACAACACGCTTGATCTTGGCACGGTCATGCAGCGGCTTCAGCGCCACAACCATCTGCGCGGTCGAGCAGTTGGGGTTGGCGATGATATTCTTCTTCTTGTAGTCGTGGATCGCCTCGGGGTTACACTCCGGCACGATCAGCGGAATCTCCGGGTCATAGCGATACAGCGACGAGTTATCGATCACCACACAGCCGGCTGCGGCCGCCTTGGGGGCATACGTCTTGGTTGCGTCCGAGCCGATGGCAAACAGCGCCATGTCCCAGCCGGTGAAGTCGAAGGTGTCGATGTCCTGGGTTGTCAGTGTCTTGTCGCCAAAGCTTACTTCGGTACCCAGCGAACGACGGCTTGCCAGGGCGGCAAGTTCATCGACCGGGAACTGGCGTTCCGCCAGGATGTTCAGCATTTCGCGGCCCACGTTACCCGTGGCGCCGGCGACAACGACGCGATAGCCCATTTCATGTCTCCAAAGTTAAGGACGCGCGTTCATAGCCGCGTTGCAGCGAAGAAAAAAGGGTTTTCGGGTATTATTCCCCCAATGACGCCGATTTAACGCGGCAAGGGGCGTCAGGCGTCGTTCAGAAGCCGTTCGTATAGCGCCACAAGGGCCTTGGCCTCGCCATTGATGTCGAAATTCTGCTCGACATGGGCGCGGGCGGTGATACCGGATTGCGCTAGGGAATCGCGGTCGGTCAGCATTTCGGCGGCAGCATCGGCCAGCGCGGGAATATCACCGGGCTCGACCACCCGGCCCAGCGACGGGTCGGTGACAATCTCGGAAAACGCGCCTACATCGGTGGCGACAACCGGGACGCCGCAAGCCATCGCCTCCAATGGGGTAAGGCCGAACCCTTCCCAACGTTGCGGGGCGACGAACAGGTCCAGCACCTGATACCACTCGGCGATCTGATCCACGGTGACTTCGGGCATGAACAGAATGCGATCGGACAGACCCGCCTTGGCGACCTTGTCTTTCAGATCAGCCAGAAAACCGGTGTGTTTTTCGGTGGCGCGACCCATGACGATGCCGTGGACGCCGTCGAAGCGACCGCACAGGTCGATCATTGCGTCAACAAAGGCGTCGGTGCCTTTCTGGTGCCGAATACGACCGTAACAGCCCAGCAGGAGACCATCCGGCAGGCCCAGCTGGGCACGCACCGCCTCTTTGTCTTTGGGCGGTGTGAAATCCTGCAGGTTGATGCCATGCATGATGACCTGTGCGTCGCGCTCCAGATACCCGGCGGTTTTGTGAGAGGTGGCCACGACAGCGTCCATCTTGTCGATCAGCCATTTTGTATAGCCGGTATGGGCCCGTTGCGAGGCGCTGGTGAACAGCAGTTTCAGCCGCAGCCGCAGCGCGTTGCGCAGGAACAGACCCAGCAGCATCTCGGTATTGCGACGAGCGTGCCAGACGCGCAGAGTTTTGCGCGACAGAAAGGGCAAACGACCCAGCGGGATATGTGGGATGTCGGCAGGCAGGCCCGGTCCGGTTGCTGCGATGTCGATCCATTGCACCTGCAGCGGCACCAGCCGGGCAATCGTCGCCGTCACGCCCGAAAGCCTGCGTTTGAGATTGGGGGCAATGACGCGCGGGTCGGACATAGGTGCTCCTGACGGTTTCAGCGTCAGTCGACGCTGTCGCGGCTGAATAGGTAGATCAAGCAGCCGAAGGCAAGTGTGATCGCAAAAAAGCCGAATATCGCTGTGTAGGGCGCAGTTGGGCTTATGTCCACCGTGGCGGCATGAATGCGCCCCGTGACGAATTGCGCAATGCCAACACCACCGATGCCAAAGAGGTTCAGCAGGGTCATGCCGCGCCCGACCAGGTGCGGGGCCACAAAGGCCCGGCCATGCGCCATGATCACCGGAAAGCTGGCCCCCATGAACCCGATCACCGCCATCAGAACGACTGATAACCAGACCGCGCTGTTGATCCATACACACAACAGAACCAGTGCCGCCGTGCCCAGCGCGTTGCCGCCGAAGATCACCCATTTCCGCGTGCCCAGCAGCCGGTCGAGCGGGCCATAGGCGAAGGTTCCGGCAATCATTGCAGCCCCCATGATCAGCGTCGCCGTCCCGATTTGCGTGGTGCTGAGGGCGAAGATATCGCTCAGATACGGTCCGGCCCACAACCCGCGCGTGGCCGCCGAGGGCGCATAAGCCACCAGCATCAGTGGCAGGATCGCCCAAAGCGCGGGCTCTTTCAGCAGGTCCAGCACAGATCCCCGGTGCTCGGTCTCAACCCGTTTGGGATCATGCACGGTGATCCAGATGCCCAGCGCAATCGCGCCCGAGAACAGGGCAAGCATCCAAATCGTCGCTCGCCATCCGATCAATTCAACCGCCAGTGCGGTGGGGTACGAGGCCACAAGATTGCCCACCGAACCCACGCCCAGCATAACCGCGGCCAACGTTGCGAACCGAGCTGGCGGATATTCGCGTGCAAAGATGTAATATGACGCCATCAGTACCGGAGAGCACCCGACACCGATCAACCCCATGGCAACAGCGACATGAAACGGTGTGCTGGCCACAGCAAACAGCGCCGCGCCGCCCGCTCCGCCGGCCAGCAACAGCACGGCGGCCGTCAGGCGCGGCCCGATCTGATCCAGCGCCCAGCCTACAGGCAACTGCATCGCCGCAAAGACCAGAAACCAAAGCCCCGAGGCAAAGGCCAGATCTTCCGGCGTGGCACCAATATCGCGACCCAGATCGACACTGAGTACCGCCAGAAAGGCGCGAAAGAACTGGCTGAGCACATAGCCCAGGCACAAGACTACCAGACCTGCCTTCATGAACCGCCCCTTCTCCCCCAAGCTGCGCAGAAATGCTTGGCACGTCCCGGTGCGCCACACAAGCTTGTGTGCTATACTGTTTTCACCGGACAGCGTTCGCATTCGGGCTATTTGTTCCGATACCCATCACCCCGAGGTGCCAATGAAAGACGCACAGGCCGCCTTTTATGACAGCCTTCCCCGACAGCGGGACTTCACCAGCCTGGCGCAGCCAGCGCGGTTTACGCCGGTGCCGGGTGACTGGGCGCTGGGCGTGGCCGATATCGTCGATTCCACCGGTGAGATTGCAAGGGGCCGCTATAAAACCGTCAACGTGGTGGGCGCGGCGGTGATCTCGGCTATGATAAACGCGCTGAAGGGGCAGGAGTTTCCCTATGTTTTCGGTGGCGATGGCGCCGGGTTTGCAATCCCCGCAAGCGCCGTCGATACCGCCCGCACGGTGCTGGCCGAGCTGCGACGCTGGGCCGATGAAGAGTTCTCGATCGCATTGCGCGGGGCATTGGTGCCGGTATCCGAAATCCGCCTGGCGGGCCGGGACTTGCGAGTGGCACGCTATGCGCCTTCGGACGGTGTGGATTACGCCATGTTCTCGGGCGGCGGGCTGGTCTGGGCCGAAACGCAGATGAAATCCGGTACGTTCGAGGTGCCGCCCGCCGAACCGGGCGCACTGCCTGATCTGACCGGCCTGTCCTGCCGCTGGTCCAACAGCAAGGCGCGTCATGGGCAGATCGTGTCTCTGGTGGTGCAACCAACCGCCAAAGCAACCGAGAGCGACTTTGCCGATTTGGCCCGGTCGGTTCTGACCGCCTTGGAACGGTTGGAGCGCGCGGGCCATCCGGTGCCGGAAAACGGCCCTCCGATCAGTTGGCCACCACCGGATGTCGAGCTTGACGCTCGTGTCTCCCGCGCTGGGCGTAACCTGCTTGGGCAAAGGATAAAGCTGCTGGGGCAGAACCTGCTGATTGCGTTGTTGTTTAAAACCGGTAAGCGGTTGGGTGAGTTCGATCCCGGCCACTACAAGCACATGGTCAGCCGCAACGCAGACTTCCGCAAGTTCGATGACGGGCTGAAGATGACGCTGGATTGTGATCCGGGCACGCTGAAGCAAATCAAGATCATGCTGGAACAGGCACGTGAACAAGGCAAGGTTCGCTATGGGCTACACGCGCAGGACGAGGCGATGATGACCTGCTTCGTGCCTTCGGCCACGCGGGACGACCATGTGCATTTCGTCGACGGGGCCTCGGGCGGTTACGCGCAGGCCGCCGCTGCAATGCAGGGCTAGCGCGCTATTTTGCCTTCCACTTAGCGGCCAAGGCCGCTGCGGCCTGCGCCAACAGCATCACGTCGATCCCCACTGCCAGAAACTGCGCACCCATTTCCAGATAAGCCTGATTTGTATCGTCATTGGTGCCCAGAATGCCGGGTGCTTTGCCCGCGGCTTTGATCCGCGCGATGGCATCGGCGACGGTGGCGCGTACTTCGGGTGCGGCGCTGTTGCCTTGAAACCCCATATCGGTGGACAGGTCTGCTGGGCCGATGAACACGCCATCGACGCCATCAACCTGCAGAATATCGTCCAGTGCCGCCATCCCAGCGCGGTTTTCCACTTGCACCAGCAGGCAAATCTGCTCATCCGCGGTCTGAATATAGTCCGAGACCGCGCCATATCCCGTAGCCCGTGCCGCCCCGGCACCGACCCCGCGCAGGCCTTCGGGCGGATATCGGCAGGCCCGCACCAGTTCGCGTGCCTGTTCGGCGCTGTTGACCATTGGCACTAAAATGGTCTGAGCGCCGATATCCAGCACCATCTTGATCAGTGCGGTATCGCCCACCGGCACCCGCACCACCGGATGCGAAGGGCTGGCGGCCAGCGCCATGAGCTGATCCCGCAGCGAGCGGATGTCATTCGGCGCATGCTCGCCATCAATCACCAGCCAATCGAAACCTGCGGTGCCCATGATCTCGGCCGCGACGGGTTCGGCAAAGCTGCTCCAACAGCCGATCAACTGATCTCCCTTTAATAGAGCCTGTTTCAACGAGTTATCAGGTGCAGCCATTTGGGAACCTCTAGGTAAGTGAGCGGGCGATTTCGGTGATGACATCATAGGCCATGCGGACGTCATCCTCGGTGGTTTCGAACTGACCGGCCTGAAAGCGGATCACCAGATCACCATCGACGCGGGTCTGGGTCAGATAGATGCGGCCATCATCGTTGATTGCGTTGATCAAACGCAAGTTCAGATCGTCCAGGTCAGTATGCCCATCAGGTATGTAGCGGAAGGTCCAGAGCGACCACATCGGCGGAGTGACGATTTGAAAATCCGGCTCAACCGCCAGCCGGTCATGCAGGCCAATGGACCAGTTGACATGGTTGCGCAGCCGTTCGCGCAGCCCCTCCAACCCATAGGCGCGCAGCACGAACCACAGTTTCAACGCTCTGAACCGGCGGCCCAGTGGCACCGACCATTCCGAATAGTTGATGATCCCGTCCTTGCCGTGCGTCTTGAGGTATTCCGGGCTGATCGCTAGCGTCTGCACCAGATCGTCGGGGTTCTTCAGGAAATGTGCGCAACAGTCGAACTGCACACCCAGCCATTTATGCGGGTTGAACACAATGCTGTCGGCCTGCGCGATCCCGGGCCAATAGTGGCGGTATTCCGGACAGATCATAGCTGACCCGGCCCAGGCCGCGTCCACATGGGAATACAGCCCGTATTTCTGCGCGATCTTCAGACATTCATCCACCGGATCGGTTGCTCCGGTACCTGTCCCCCCGACACATAGAATGACGCCCGCGGGTTGCAAACCAGAGTCTAAATCTAACTGAATCGCCGTTTCCAGCGCCTCGGGGTTCATGCCCCGCCAATCCCCCTTGATCGGGATACGCACCAGATTGTCCTGCCCGAGCCCAGCCACCCAAATGGCGCGATCCACCGAGGTATGCACCTCGGCCGAGCAATAGACACGCAGCGGCTTCTGCCCGAACAATCCCTGCCGGTTGCCTTGCCAGTTCAACGCCTTTTCCCGCATTGTCAGCACGGCAGCCAGTGTCGCTGAGGAAGCGGAGTCCTGAATGACGCCGGCAAACCCTTCGGGCAGGTCCAGCGCCTGACGCAGCCAGTCCATCATCCGCGTCTCCATCTCGGTCGCAGCGGGTGAGGTCTGCCACAACATACATTGCGGCGCGATGGCACTGGTCAGAAACTCGGCCAAAACTGACGGAGGCGACGTGTTCGCATTGAAATAGGCGAAAAACCGGGGGTGTTGCCAATGGGTGATCCCCGGCATCACGATATCCTCGAAATCGCGGAAGATATCCTCCATCGCCTGCGCCTGTTCCGGCGGATTGGCAGGCAGGGCGTCCAGAACCTCGCCCGGTTCGGTTCGGGCGCGAACGGGCCTGTCACCCACGGTCAGGTGGTAATCCTGCGCCCATTCGGTGATTTTCTTGCCCCAGTCAGTGAACTCATCCCACTTCATCGCAGACCTCATTTTTGACCCGGCGCGTGTCTTACCTGACCGGCTTTTACTCTGCCGACAGTGATGGTCATCCGTGGCCTAAGGTCAACGATCTTTCGATCATGTGGCAGTTCAAAAACCCTGAACACAGTAAAGTGTGCACGACAATTCAGTGTCTATTTCGGGCTAAATCCGTATAAACACCCAGAAAAACGGATTGGCCCGTTGCAGCGCAGCCGGAATTCGGCGAGAATTTCCTATGACCAATGAAGTACCATTGACGTCACGTTCATTGCCCATTGCGTTACTGCGGGCCAGAGAACGGGTCATGGGACCCATTCGCAAGATGCTGGCGGATGTCGGTGTGACCGAACAGCAATGGCGCGTGTTGCGCGTTCTGGAGGAGGAAGGCCCGCAAGAGCCGACCCATCTTGCGGACCGGGCGTGCCTGCTGTTGCCCAGCCTTACCCGCATTCTGCAAAAGCTCGAGGCCAAGGGGATGATCCTCAGGGAAGTCCACCCCGGCGACAAGCGCAGGCAGATCGTCGACATCTCGGCAAAGGGAAAGCAGATTATCCGCGACAACATTCAGGTGACCATTCATCTGGCCGAGGATTTGCGCACCAAGCTGGGCCCGGAACGCCATGAGGCGCTGCTGGATCTGTTGAATGAACTGCGTGATCTGGAAACGTGACACCCCACATTCGAACCCCGCCGGAGAAAGGCATTCTCTCCGGCGGGGCGGCCAGACGTGTACTGGATTATGTGCCTGGCCCGAGGCCGGTTGCGTCGGATAGGTCCCGACGGTCCGACCTGCGCTTCAGAAAACGTGCCGGACCGAAATAAACCAGCTCTCCGGCGCAAAGTCTTTGGGGGTAAAGTCTTTGGCCTTAGTTCTCTGAAGTATTCGCACCCGATAACGCCGCGTGGTTCGCGGGATTACAGGATGTCTTCACGTCCAGACGGGTGCATGTTTACCCGCCGTACCTGTGAGCGGCGGCCAGAGCGCGCCGTACCCCGATTAGTCGGCGAAATCGCTCTGCCACTTTTCAATCTAGAACTGTTCCGGTGGTTTCCAAGGCGGGACGCCCATATTGTGAACAGACATTGCTCAGGTTTCTTGGAATGACGGCTTGTTCTGCTGTACCCGGTTATGCGCAAAACCGACAGTCTTGTCCTGCCCGATCGCGGCACACGCGGCCGAAATGGGGCACGAGATCGATCGTGAGGCTCCATTCTATTTCACCAAATCCGCGTCCAACGCTGTGCTGACCGGGGCAACCGTGCCGTATCCGCCGGGCACTGGGGATTTTCATCACGAGATGGAGCTGGCCGTTGCCCTTGGCAAACCCGTCTTCCGCACTACCAGCGCGCAGGCTTCGGATGCGTTTTACACCTATGGCTGTGCGCTGGACACGACTCGCCGTGACCTGCAAATCCGCTAGCGAAACAAGCAGCGTCCCTGGGATCTGGACAAGGACCTTGAGGCCGGAGCGGTGTTTGCGTCGCTGACTCGTGCGGCGGACTGGTCGCCGCAGAATGCCACCCGTATTCATCTGAGCGGGAATGGCGAAACCGACAGGATGAAAGGCTGAGCGAGCTAATCTGGAAGATTGACGAGATCATCAACCATCTGCCCGGCTATTGCCACCTGCGGCCTGGAGACCTGATCCTGACCGGCACACCTGCCGGCGTCGGCCCGGTGCAGGCCGGCGATGTGATAGACGTTGGAATTGATGGGTTACAGCCGATTCAATTTACGCTGGCGGAAGCAGAATAGACCCTATTTAGGGTCTTTCAGCCAGTCTTTTGCAAACTCCACGTCGTCCAGCCCGGCAAACCGGCGGACCCGGTCCAGTTCCGATTGCAGCCGCCGGGTGCGGGCATCCGACCAGCGTACGGATCGCTCCGGCCATAGTGCACTGACTTGCAGAACACTACGGTCACGCTGCGCCTTCATATCGATGCGGCCAATCATCCGGTCACCCTCCAGCAGAGGGAAGACATAGTACCCATAGGTCCGCTTGGCGGCGGGGACGAAAACCTCGATCCGATAGTGGAACCCAAACAACCGCTCGGCACGGTTTCGATCGCGCAACATCGGATCAAAAGGGCTGAGCACCCTGATACGCCCCGGCGCTACAGGTAGCTCAGCCTCGGCAAGACCAGGACGTGCCAGCAGTTTCCGCACCGGTCCTTCGGCACAGGTGACTTCGATTTCCTCCAGAATCCCCTGTGTTAGGCCCCGTTCACACCATTTTTTTGCCTCGGATACGCTGACCGTATCCCAAAACGCCGCCAACTCTCCGGATGTGGCAAAGCCCAGCCGATCCAGCGCGGCATTGCACAGCCAGTCCACGGTTGTCTCGGCGTCACAGGCCATGTTGCCCGGGCACAGATGCGTTTCGATTACCCGTTCGGTCAGGTCATAGCGTTTCTGAAACCCGCTGCGGCCAATTACCGTCAATGCACCCGACCGCCACAGGAATTCCAACGCGGTCTTGGAAGGATGCCAGTCCCACCAGCCGCCTGATCCCTTCTTCTCGTCCTTGCCCACATCGGAGGACGACACCGGCCCATGATCTCGGATATGCTGCAGAACAGTGGCAAATTGCTGTTCGAACCCGTCTCGGCGCCAGTTCTTCCAGCGGGATTTCAGCAGATCGGCATCCCGTTGAAACCGCAGATGCCAGTGCGGATAAAACGCCATCGGGATGACCGCGGCGTCATGAGTCCAGTGCTCGAATAGCGCTTTGTCGCGTTCATAGAGGCGTTTGAGGTTTTTCGCGCGGTAGGCCGGCCGGCGCGAAAACAGGATCATGTCATGGGCGCGAGCGACGGTGTTGATGCTGTCCAACTGCACGAACCCCAGTCGGTGGATCAGGTCCAGCAAATCCGCGCCCTTGGCCCCACCCGAAGGCTGTTCGGCCAGCGCATGACGGTCCATGAACAGCACACGGGCCGCCTTGTTGTCCAACCGTTTCAGCGCCATGGCACTAGCGCCGTTTCAGTGTGTCACCAAAGCTGATCTTGGGGGTCAGGGTCACGCGGGTGTCGATCTCGGCTTCCGGCTCGGCCAGTTGCCGGGCGATGATCTCAGCCGCCTTGCGTCCGATCTCCAACCGGCAGGCATCCATCGTGGCCAGCTTGCGCGGCAGGCCTTGCAGCAGCTCGACATTGTTGAACCCGGCCAGACCGATCTGCCCCGGTATGTCGATGCCCTGTTCCAGCAGGTACAACAGTCCGCCCGCGCCAATCATGTCGTTGGAATAATAGAGGAAGTCCAGATCGGGAGAACGTTCCAGCATGGCCTGTGTCATCTCACGCCCTTTGGCAAGGGCTGAACCTCCGGAATAGAACTCGCGATCCTCGATCTCGACACCGCTCTTGCCGAGAACTTCGGTGAAGCCTTCAAAACGTTTCCGCGCACGGTGGTCCAGCGGCATCTTGGTGCCCATGAAACCGATATGTTCGTAACCCGCCTTCAGGATCGCCTCGGCCATTTCGCGCCCGGCCCGGCGGTGCGAGATGCCAACCATCGCATCCACCGGTTTGCCATCGGTATCCATGATCTCAACCACCGGAATACCCGCCGAATCCAGCATGGCACGGGCGGCCTCGGTATGCTCCAGCCCCGCGATGATCACGCCTGATGGCCGCCACGAGAGCATCTCGTAAAGGACCTTTTCTTCTTTCTCAGGCAAATAGTCTGTGACGCCGACAACAGGCTGCAATTCGGTATCTTCCAAAACCTGATTGATGCCGGTCAGCACCTCGGGAAAGACCATGTTTGACAGCGACGGGATGATCACTGCGACCAAGTTTACCCGACTTGAGGCCAGTGCGCCCGCGATCTTGTTGGGCACATATCCCAGCTCTTTCGCCGCGGCCAAAACGCGGGTGCGGGTGGCGTCGGACACGTCGCCACGGTTCCTCAGAACCCGGCTGACTGTCATCTCGGACACTCCGGACGCTTCCGAGACATCACGAAGGGTAAGCGGACGTTTTGTTTCTGTGGTCACGGAGGGCACCTGCACTGTTGTTTTGCCCGATGGTAGCGTGAACAGGACGCGTTTTACAACTGTTGTGCAAAACTCATGACAACCGGAAAAAACACAGGTACAGAGGGCCTTGCGCGGCCCCGTGGCTCAACTGGATAGAGCAGCCCCCTCCTAAGGGGCAGGTTGCAGGTTCGAATCCTGCCGGGGTCGCCATTCCCTGAACTGCACGATAATTTCTCCAATTTTGCAGCGGGTTGCGCGGGTGTGTCCCGTTCTTGGGTAGGCGTTTCCCATTTTGGATAACCCCCGCCAGAAATTTCACCATGCGCTCTCGATCCGCTGCTCGGGTATATCGCTTGATTTCCGAAAGACTCATTTGCCCCGCCATCGCGGAAGTTTTGGTGCGTGCTGTGTCTCCGAACTCGTTGCCCAGGCTCTCAGCCTTAAAGGGTTGGCCCTTCTTGGTCAGGACAAAGGCAGAGGCAATGTCTGGGGTGCGGTCGGTCGCTGGAGTGCCCTATTTGATTTGGACCACCGCTGTGTTCGAGAAACGGCTGACTGAAAATGGCGAACAAGAGAAACAAGCCGGAAGAAATAGTTCAAAAGCAGCGACAAGCTGATGTGCTTGTCGGAAAGGGCATGATGCGCGTGGATGCGATCCACTGGGTTCGCCTAACGGAAGAAACCTATTACCGGTTGCGCAGCAATAGGGTGGTATCGGAACCGACCTGCTGAAGGAACCAAAACGCTTGCAGAAGGAGAATGAACGTCTTCGCAAGGCTGTTTTTGACCTGACGCTTGACAAGCACATCCTGAAGGAAGCTGCACAGGGAAACTTCTGAGCCCCGCCCGACGGGGTGCCTGCGTCGACCTGATCACAAGCGAGATGAAGGACAAGTCCGTTTAAGCGCCATTGGTTCAATCCCTGCTTTGGCTTGGTTTTTCGACAACTATTCCAAGTCTGCCGGTGTCGCCAGTTTCAGGCTGTTTCATTCCGCGGGCGAATTGTGCTCCAGACGCAATCGTGGTCCGACAAAGGGGTGCCCGAGGCGGAAATTGAGGATAGAAGTCCGTTTTCGACAGGTGCGAGTCCTCGACCCGCCAGCCAGTCCAGTTTCATCTTGCGGTTCGGGTGCGGGGTGATCAGGCTAGGCCGCGTCGTGTGCCCCGGCGGGGTGAAAGCCCAGGAATAGCCATGACCCTCGGCCAGATCGAACAGTGTTTCCTGCCGCCAGTCGAAATCGGGCGGAAGGTGGTTGCCGGTGTTCAGGTCTCCGCCGATGAGAACCGGGAGGCCCGGTGCAAAAGCATCCACAGCCTGCAGCAACCGTTCAAACTGAGCATGCCGGTGCGCGGTGTCCGCGTTGCTTTCCAGGTGGGTCGAGACTACACAGACAGGGCCGTTGAAACCGGGGATCACTGCCGCGATGGCAATTCGACCGCCGACGCGGGGTTGATCGGGGTCGACCGCGCCGGCTTCGGGCGTGAACCAGTGGCCGTGATCGTCCAGACGGATCAGGGCGGTGCGTTCGAACGGGACCGAGGAAAGGATCGCGTTGCCGTGCCAACCCCATTCGTTGAATGCATCGGTGCAGAAGGACCGCTCGGTCGGGCCGCCCAGGTCAAGCTCATGAAATTCGACCCCGAAAGCGTAGACCATGCCCAGGGCGCGCGCCATCTCTTCGGTAGTGTGGCGCTGCGCGGTGCGGGCCATGCCGTGATCAACCTCAGACAACAGAACAACGTCCGGAGTGATCGATTTCAGGTGAGCGGCAGTGTCTTCGGGGAACAGACAGCGTTCAACATTCCAAGCCGCGACGGTGAATTGCGCGGACAGTTGGGCAGCCGAGCCCTCACCCCCCACTTGCAGCGCGTTCATGGCGGGCAGGCCGGACAACAGGCCCCGGTGAGCCTCAGACGTGCGTGGCGCGGCCAGAATTTCCCGACGCTGATCCGGGGTCACAGCGGGAAGAGCCTTCAATATTTCAGTAATCAAAGGACTTTTCCCGTTTCCACATCGAACAGTCGCAGGGCGTCGGGCTTAAGGGTGACGCGGATCTCGCCGGTTTGAGCATCGTGGTCCTTGCCGACCATAACCGTAAAGGGCTGATCCGCAATCGCGCCGTGTAGCAGGCGGTGGGCGCCCAGTTCTTCCAGAATGTCGACTCGGAACGTGACGGAACCCTGATCGTCCAGCTCAACGTCCTCGGGTCGGATGCCCATCGTGACGGGGCCGACATAGGCGGCGGGGGCGGGCATCAGACTGTCATACCCGTTGATCCGGACCTGCTGTTCGGCCACCTCAGCCTCGATCAGATTCATCGGTGGTGCGCCCATGAAGGAAGCAACAAAGGTCGAGGCCGGGTTGTGATAGATCTCATATGGGGTGCCGATCTGTTCGATCCGGCCGTTGTTCAGAACGATGATGCGATCCGCCATCGTCATTGCCTCGACCTGATCGTGGGTCACGTACACGGCGGTGGTGCCAAGGCGACGTTGCAAGGCCTTGATTTCGATCCGCATCTGGTTGCGCAGCTTGGCGTCCAGGTTCGACAGCGGTTCATCAAACAGGAACAGCGCCGGATCGCGGACAACCGCGCGGCCCATGGCAACGCGTTGGCGCTGACCGCCGGACAGCTGCGCGGGCTTGCGGTCCAAATACTCGGTCAGGTTCAGCATTTTGGCGGCGTCTTCCACCTTGGCCGCGATCTCGGTGGCCGGTGTGCCGCGGTTCTTCAGCCCATAGCCGATATTCTTGCGCACCGTCATATGCGGGTACAAAGCGTAGTTCTGAAACACCATCGCGATGTCCCGATCCGCCGGATCGACATCGTTGACCACCCGGTCGCCGATTTTCAGTGTGCCCTCGGTGATATCCTCGAGCCCTGCGATCATCCGCAGCAGGGTGGATTTACCGCAGCCCGAGGGGCCGACCAGAACGACGAACTCGCCATCCTGAATGGTGAAGCTGGTGCTCTCAACCGCCTGAAAGCCGTTGGGATAAACCTTGCGGATGCCCTCCAAAGAAACCTGAGCCATGCGCGTATTCCTTATTTATCGGATTCTGTGAGGCCCTTGACGAACCAGTTCTGGAAAAAGATGACGATAGCTACGGGCGGGATCATCGCCACAATGGCCAGCGCCAACGCCTGCCCATGTTCGGGGATCTGGCTGTCGGTATAAGACAGCACAATCTGTTTGATGCCCCGGACCAGGGTAAAGAAGCTTTCATCGGTGGTGATCAGGGTCGGCCACAGATACTGGTTCCAGCCAAAGACGAACATGATGATGAAGATTGCTGCGATCATCGTCCGGCTGAGGGGCACAAGGATGTCAATGAAGAACTTCCACGGGCCTGCGCCGTCGATGCGCGCGGCTTCGGCCAGTTCTTCCGGAACCGACATGAAGAACTGCCGGAAGAAAAACGTGCCGGTTGCCGAAGCGATAAGCGGCACAATCAGGCCAGTATAGGTGTTGGTCAGGCCCAGCTTCTGGATCGCTTCGTAGGACGGCAGGATACGCACCTCAAGCGGCAGCAGCAGGGTGGTGAAGATTATCCAGAAGGCCAGTGTGGCAAAGCGCAGGCGGAAATAGACGATCGCGTAGGCGGCCATCATCGAGATGATAATCTTGCCCACCGCAAAGCCGATACCCAGAATGAACGAGTTCATCAGCATCAATGTGCCGTCGACCGTTTGGGTAAAGCCGCCCTTTTCAAGCATGGCAGCGTGGAAATTCTTGCCCAGATCGTCGCCCAGCGTCAGTTGCAGCCCTTCACGGTGGATCGTCACCGCATCGTGGCTGGCTGTGGTCAGCGCCAGCAGTGGCGGCAGGATCATCAGCAGGGAGCCGAGGATCAGGACGACGTGATCTCCGACTGTCTCCCAGCGAATGCGGCGGGGGCGGCGGGTCTCGGCGTTTGTTTCAAGCGTTGTGTCAGCCATGACAAGCCCCCTCAGGTATAGTGAATCCGGCGTTCAACCAGCCGGAACTGAAAGACGGTCAGGATCAGTACCAGAACCATCAGGACAACGGATTGCGCCGAGGACCCGCCCAGATCATTACCCCGGAACCCGTCCAGATAGACCTTGTAGACCAGCGTCATCGGGTTGTTGCCGGGTTCGCCCTTCATCAGCGCGTCGATGATGCCGAACGTGTCGAACAGCGCATAGGTGATGTTGATGATCAGCAGGAAGAACGCGGTCGGCGCCAGCAGGGGGAAGGTGACTTGCCAGAACCGTCCAGTGGCCGAGCGGTTGTCGATCATCGCTGCCTCGCGCACGGAACGTGGAATGGATTGCAGGCCCGACAGGAAAAAGATGAAGTTGACCGGAATCTGCTTCCAGACCGACACGATGATCATCGCGGTCGCAGTGGCGTTGTTATCAACGCCTAGTTTGAAATCCCAGCCGAACATCTGGAAGAACTTGGTCATCGGGCCGGTACTCTGGTCGAAAAACAGGATGCCAAGGAAGCCTGCGACAGGCGGCGCAATGGCGTAGACCCACATCAGCAGCGTCCGATAGGTCTTGGCCCCGCGAAGCACCTTGTCGGCCTTCACCGCCAGCAAAAGCGCAATGGCCAGCGAGAAGAAAGTGACAAGGACAGAAAAGACAACGGTGAACCATGCGATGCGCTTGTACTGATCATTGCCCAACAACGAGGTGTAATTGTCTGCCCCGACAAAGGTCGATCCGAACCCGAAAGGGTCCTGCAGAAAGAACGATGATTGCAGCGCCCAGCCCGCAGGCCAGTAAAAGAAGATGCCGATGATCATCAATTGTGGCAGCAGCAGCGCCACAGGTAGCCATATATTGTCGAAGCCCGCGCGTTTCATGACCCGTCCGTTCAGAATGGAAGGGATGGCCGCGCCGTGAAGACGCGACCATCCTGGGGGTGATCCCGGGGCTTAACCCTGGGTCTTGGCGAAGCGGGCCAGCAGTTCGTTGGCTTCCTCTTCGATGGTTTTGAAACCGGTTTCCACGTCGGTTTCACCTGTCAGGATACGGCCATATTCTCGGTTCATGATGTCGCGGATCTGAACGTAGAAGCCCATGCGATATCCCTTGGTGTTCTCACCGGCCTTTTCCTGCAACTGGTTGACACCAACCTGGGCGGCCGGGAACCGGTCATAGTGGCCATCTGTTTTGGCAAGTTCATAGGCGGCCTCGGTGATCGGTACGTAACCGGTTTCCTGATGCCAGAAATACTGAGTTTCGGGCGATGTCAGGAAGTCAAAAAATGCCGCGGTGGCCTTGTTCTCTTCGTCCGATTTACCTGACATTGCAAACAGGGCAGCGCCGCCGATGAAGGTTTGGGTCGGCTCAGCTGTTACCGCCTCCCAGTAGGGCAGCCCGGTCGCGCTGAATTCAAAAGGCAGGTCTTTCTGCAGCAGACCACCGAACGAACCCGACGAACCCAGCCACATGGCAACTTTGCCTTCTTCGAACGGCTTGGCATTGTCGCCCCAACCGGTGCCGTACCATTCAAACATGCCGTTGTCTTTCCATTCGTTCACGGCAGTGAAATGTGCCTTGATGGCATCGTTATTGACCAGAATTTGTGTGTCTGTACCGTCATAGCCGTTGTTGTTGGTCGCAAACGGCAGGTCATGACGCGACATGAAGTTCTCGGTAAAGATCCAAGGCAGGTGTGACTGGCTGAGCGCAATGTAACCGGCGTCCTTCAGTGCCGGAGCGGTGGTCGATTGAAACTCTTCCCAAGTTTTCGGCGGGGTCACGCCCGCAGCTTCCAGCGCGTCGACGTTGTAATACAAAATCGGCGTCGAAGAATTGAACGGCATGCCGATCATCTTGCCATCGCTGTCGGCGTAGAAGTAGCGAACACCAGCGATATAATCGTTGATGTCGAAATCAACGCCGTTATCGGCCAGCAGGTCCTGAACCGGAACGGTCGCGCCTTTGGCAGCGATCACGGTGGCAGCACCGGCGTCGAAAACCTGCATGATGTTGGGCTGTTCTCCGGCACGGAAGGCCGCAATACCCGCAGTCAGCGTCTCTTCGTAGCTGCCTTTGTAGATCGGAGTGATTTTATATTCGTCCTGCGAAGCATTGAACTTCTCGGCAACCTTGTTGACGGTTTCCCCCAACTGTCCGCCATGGGCGTGCCACCAGGTGATTTCGGTTTCTGCAAAGGCCGCAGTCGCGGTGAACGCGAGTGCTGCGGCTGTTGCGCAAAACTTCAGGTTGGTCATTTCGATCCTCCGGTTCGATTTCGGCCCCCTGCAGCTAAGAGACCGGTGGCAACAGATGCCAGGTTGTTGCGCAGGCTCTCCTGCAGCGTTGTTCAACGTGCAGCCCTCCGACCTGCATAGCGAGCCGTGTCTGGATTCTGCACACGTGCTCACATAATGTTAACGTATGACAGTTCGATGAAAGATTTCTAGCAATATTGA
The DNA here is from genome assembly GCF_059609725.1 of Ruegeria sp. YTSC199. NCBI lineage: Bacteria > Pseudomonadati > Pseudomonadota > Alphaproteobacteria > Rhodobacterales > Roseobacteraceae > Ruegeria > Ruegeria sp. YTSC199. The sequence goes on along the minus strand of NZ_JBXWMF010000008.1, from coordinate 115,702 downwards.
CAAATTAATCCAAAAAAGAGGACAGATTTGGCGTGACAGACGACAGCAGCAAACCCGCCGAAAGGCCCCGCCGCGTGACGGCGCAAGCCGTTGCAGATGCGGCTGGAGTGTCGCGTTCCGCCGTCTCACGCGCCTTTACGCCGGGTGCTTATCTTGATGTAAGCAAAAGAAAAAAAATCCAAAAGATAGCTGCGCGCATGGGTTATCAGCCCAACGCTTTGGCGGCAGGGTTAAAGGGGGGGCGGTCGCATCTGGTGGCGGTTTTTGTCGGCAACATGCGCAGCACTTACGATTCTGAATTCGTGAACCGTTTGGTGGGTCGGCTGAATGCATTGAACAAGTGGCCGATTCTGATTGATGGCGGTGACGACCGCGCCGAAGCAGCCATTGACCAGGTGATGCGATACCCGCTGGACGCCCTGATTCTGCGCGGCGGCAGTATGCCCGGCCCGCTGGTCGAGCAGTGCAGCAAGTTCGGCGTCCCCATGATCTCATCCGGCCGCATCGTGGATGCGCCGGGGGTCGATAACGTGTGTTGTCGAAACGCCGAGGGTACGCGGATCGCGACGCAAACACTTATTGATCAGGGGCGCACGCGCTTCGGGTACATCGCAGGCGCGACTTGCTTTGCTTCGTCGGCTGACCGCCGGGCGGGCATGTTGGCTGCCCTTGAAAAGGTCGGGTTATCCCTGATTGCGGAAGAGATGGGGGAATTTACCGTCGAGGCCGGGTATAACGCGTCGATGAAACTGCTGCGGGATCACAGCCTGGATGCGCTGGTCTGTGCCAATGATGCCAGCGCAATCGGCGCGCTGACTGCGGCGCGGGAATTGGGGTTGGATGTACCCGGTGCGCTGTCGATTGTCGGCTTCGACGATATCGAAATGGCCCGATGGCCCACCTTCAACCTGAGCACCGTGAACAACCCCATCGACCAGTCGGTCGAGCACGTGATCCACTTGCTCGAACGCCGGTTGTCCGAGCCCGCCAGGGCGAGTGAAACCCTTCTGATCGATCCCTATTTCGTGCCGCGCGGGACTCACTGATCACCTGTGGTGCCCGCGCTAAGGCTTGGGTTTCTCGGTGCTCAGCCTGTTGAAATCGGGGGGTTCGGGAAACCGGGCACGCGTGCGGTTGGCGAACGCAACCAGTGACAGCATCACCGGCACTTCGACCAGAACGCCCACCACGGTGGCCAAGGCGGCGCCCGAGTTCAGTCCGAACAGGCTGATGGCGACCGCGACCGCCAGCTCAAAGAAGTTGGACGTGCCGATCATGGCGCAAGGGGCGGCAATACGATGGGGGACTTTCAGCGCATAGGCCGCTGAGTAGGCCAGGGCGAAGATCCCATAGCTTTGGATCAGGATTGGTACGGCGATCAGGACAATCACCAGCGGTTTCGCAAGAATGGTTTGCCCCTGCAGGCCGAACAGGATAACAACGGTGGCAATCAGGCCCAGCACCGACCACGGTTTCACCCGGGCCGAAAACGCGTCGATGGCGTCTTGCGAGCCCAGTTTCCGGCGCGTGATCAGCCCCGCGATCAGGGGCAGCACCACATAAAGCACGGTTGCCAGCACCAAAGTCTGCCACGGGACTGAGATATCGGTGACCCCAAGAAGAAATGCGACGATGGGGGCAAAGGCCACGACCATGATCAGATCGTTGACCGAGACCTGCACCAGCGTGTAGGTCGCATCCCCCTTGGTCAGTTGCGACCAGACGAACACCATTGCGGTACAAGGTGCCGCGCCCAGCAGGATCAGACCGGCGGTGTATTGCGCTGCATCTTCGGGGTGAATCCACGGTGCGAATACATAGTCGAAGAACAACACCGCCAGCAGCGCCATGGTGAAGGGCTTGATCAGCCAGTTGACCACCAGTGTCACGATCAACCCTTTCGGTTGGCGTGCCACGCCCGCAACCGCGCCGAAATCGACGCTGACCATCATCGGATAGACCATGGCCCAGATCAGCAGGGCCACCACCAGATTGACGTTGGCCACCTCGGCCGAGGCGATCAGCCCGACTAAACCCGGTGTGGCCAGACCGATCAGCACGCCTCCGACCATGGCGAGGGCGACCCAGACGGTCAGGTAGCGTTCGAAAATGCTCATGAGTGGGCTTCAGTGAATTGATCGGTCAGCTTGCCCGACGTCAGCGCCGCCAGCGCGACCATCACGGCGGCGGTGCCCAGAACCAAAGGCAGCCCGCCGATCTGATATGTCAGCCCCGACAGCACGGTGCCCACAAGGCGACCCGTCGCGTTGGCCATGTAGTAGAAGCCCACATCCATCGTCACCCGTTCGGATTTAGTAAACGCCAGGATCAGGTAGGAATGCAGCGACGAGTTGACCGCAAAGATTACCCCGAACACCAGCAGGCCCATAACCAACGTGACGGTCAGCCATGTTTGCGGACCCGAGGACACCAGCACCGCAACCGTCAGCGCCGCCGGAACACAAAACAGGGCAGTGGCCCAGCTGCGGGCGGCGTGGATCAGGTCGCCCTCGCTGCGTTCTGACGCGCGCAGGATCTTGGGTGCGCTGGCCTGAACGGCACCGTAGAGGATGACCCAGACCGCCATGAAGGTGCCGATCATGAAGAATGCGGCGCGGTTGCCGTCCTCGGTGCCATCCGAAAGCACGGCATAGAAATAGATTGGGATGCCGACCACGAACCACACGTCGCGCGCGCCGAACAGGAAAACCCGCGCCGCTGACAGCCAGTTGACGTTGGAGGATTTCGAGAAAACTTCGGAGAATTTCGCACCCTTTCGCCCTTTGGGCAGGCCCGGTGGCATCAACAGGACGACAGCGACCAAAACGACCGCCAGCACAATTGCCATGGCCAGCGTGGCCCACATAAAGCCCAGCGTGGCCAGCAAGGCGGCGCCCAGCAGGAACCCCAAACCTTTGACGGCGTTCTTCGAGCCGGTCAGAACGGCGACCCAGCGAAACAGCCCGCCGCCTTGGGTCGGGGCCAACAGTTTCACGGCGGATTTCGAGGACATCTTGGCCAGATCCTTGGCAACCCCACTGGCCCCTTGCACGATCATGACAAAGACAACTTTCGCCGGAATTGCCCAGTTAGGGTCTAGTTGGGTGAGAATAAGCAGTGCCCCCACCTGCAATGCCAAGCCTGCATACAGCGTCGATGTCAGCCCGAACCTTGCGGCGATCCAGCCCGCCGCAAGGTTCGTCCCCATCCCTGCGATTTCATAGAGAACAAACAGATATGCCAACTGAACCGGCGAGAACCCCATCGTATGAAAGTGCAGCAGCACCAGCATCCGCAGAGCCCCGTCGGTCAGCATAAAGGTCCAATAGGCCGCCGTGACCGCGATATAGGCCGACAGTCCCTCGGGCCGGGGTGTCACAGCGAAGCTCCGACCTTCAGTGCGACATCGACCAGACGGTGGGCATATCCCATCTCGTTGTCATACCACGCATAGATTTTCACCTGCGTCCCGTTCACCACCATGGTTGAGGGTGCATCGACGATCGATGACCGCTCGTCGTTGGTGTAATCGGTTGAGACCAGCGGGCGGGTCTCATAGCCCAGAATACCTTTCAGCTCGCCCTCGGCGGCAACCTTGAAGAAGGCGTTGACCTCTTCGACGGTGGTTTCGCGCTCTACCTCGAAAACGCAGTCGGTCAGCGAGGCGTTCAGCAGAGGCACCCGTACCGCGTGGCCGTTCAACCGACCCTTCAGTTCCGGATAGATCAGCGTGATCGCGGTGGCCGAGCCCGTGGTGGTCGGGATCAGCGAATTCAGCGCCGAGCGCGCGCGCCGCAGGTCTTTGGCCGGGCGATCCACGATAGTCTGTGTGTTGGTCACGTCATGGATCGTGGTCATCGAGCCATGGCGGATACCGAGGTTCTCATGGATGACCTTGACCACCGGAGCCAGGCAGTTGGTAGTGCAGGAGGCCGCCGTCACGATGTGATGCTCGGCCGGGTCATAGGTGTCTTCGTTCACACCCATAACGATATTTGCGGTAGGGCCGTCCTTGACCGGGGCCGAGACAACAACCTTTTTAACACCCGCTGCGAAATAGGGGGCCAGATTGGCCTCGGTCTTGAAAACACCAGTACAGTCGATCACCACGTCCACCCCGTCCAGAGGCAGGTCGTCTACGTTCCTGGTGCCGATAAAGGGCAGGCGGGTGCCGTTGATGGTAACGCTGTCGGCATTGTGCGAAAACTTGGCATCCCAACGACCGTGCACCGTGTCGAACTCCAGCAGATGCGCGTGCATCCCGGGGTCACCGACCCCGTCATTGATCCAGGCGATCTTTGCGCCTTTTTCCAACAACGGCTTCAGGGCCAGCTTTCCCATCCGGCCCAGGCCGTTTACAGCGTAAGTCGTCATTTTGTGTCCTCAAGTGACGTTCTGCCAATGTCATCGACAGCAGTTTGCAATGCGATCCGGTCCAGGCTTTCGATCGGCAGAGAAGTAAAGGCCTCGATCCGTCGTTTCAGCGCGCCATAGGCGCTCTGGAAGGCAAGGCTTTTTTCCGCATCGGTGCCGGTGGCCTTGACCGGATCTACCATGCCCCAATGGCCACTGATCGGCTGACCTTCCCAAGCGGGGCATTCCTCGTTGGCGGCCTGGTTGCAGACGGTAAAGACAAAATCCATCTCCGCCGCGTCCGGCGCGGCAAACTCGGACATGTGTTTGGAGCGCAGCACGGATGTGTCATGCCCCTTGTCCTTCAGCACCTGCATGGCAAAAGGATTGAGCTCCGAGGTCGGCTGGGTTCCGGCGGAAAAGGCATTGAACCGGTCGCCCCCCAGTTCGCGCAGCAGGGATTCGGCAAAGATCGAGCGGGCGGAGTTGCCCACGCACAGAAACAGTACATTGAACTTGCGGTTCGTCATGGCGTCATTTCCCGGGCTGAAAGGCATACAGATATCAGGGCGGCCACGGCAGCAATCGAGGACGAGAAAATTCAGCATGTGCTGCACGTTCTTCATATCGACCGAATAGAGCAGAGAGGTTCCCGACCGCTCCTGCGTTACCAGCCCCGAGCGTTGCAGCGCGTTCAGGTAGTTCGAAAGGGTGCTGGCCTTGATATCCAGCTCTGCCGCCAGCTCTCCGGCGGGCACAGTGTCAGGAAAACGTCGCATCAACATGCGAAACACCGAGATGCGCTGCGGGTGCCCGAGGATGGCAAGTTGGTCAGTTACTTGTTCTATCATATTTCATGAATTATAGAAATAATGATTGTGCGACAATCCGGGAAATGCGCCGTCACAGAAATTTCACAGTCAGAACATGCAGGCGTCGTGGCTCGGGTCAAAAGATCTGGTTGCGTTGGGGGTGTGAAACTGAGAATCGCCGCAATCGCCGCGGGAAAAATCACAAAGATCAAGACTTGCACGCGCTACTTCGACCGTTTAAACGGTCCATCGCTTGCCTCAATAGCTCAGCTGGTAGAGCAGGTCCTTCGTAAGGACAAGGTCGGGGGTTCGAGTCCCTCTTGAGGCACCAAATATCCATAAATAGTGAAATATAATCAGATAGTTGGCCTAATTTGACCCCATTCTATCCACCAGATTAGCCAGCCAACTTAGTTTGAGTGACCAATTTTTTTTTCGCTCGCATTGAGCGATGTATGGCCGCCGGTTCGAAACCTGCACGGATCACCACTTTTTCCTTAATAATATTAGAGTACTAGACGCGCTCACATAAAGCCATCACGCGCAAGACCGGACATTCCATCGTCTTTGGAGGACAAATGGGGGACAGGCTAGCGAGTTAGATTTCAATAATGAGAGGTTTGAGAAAACCTCATATTCAGTCCATCAACAATTGCTTGAGCGCTTAGAACACCTTTCAATTCGTTGATATCGATTGACCCCCGCGTTCCTGCCTCGATAAAGCTGCCCTTCAAACAATCGATTGTATGCTGTCTACGTGACCCACGTCACTGACCTCCTTAACCGAACCGTGTAATCTGAGAGAAGTTAACGAGTTGGCGCTCATGGTGTTTTGAGAGCGCAGGTTTTCATTTTCATCCCTGAATCTGGGGTGCGCTTGTGGTGAGCGCACCCTAATTCTTGTATCCATGCGCCCTATCAAAATCGGAATTCCCCTGAGAGGGGAAACGAGTAATTGGCGTCTCTGGCTTCCTGTGTGACACCCTCAGCGCGGGATACAGCGCGATAAACAGTTGACCGATTCACACCCGTTTTTTCGGCTGTGTCGGTATCAAAGCCTTTCGGTCTGCCGGGGTTTGTGTTGCGACTTGCAACACTATCCCCCCTTGCCACCCAAAGCGCTTTCCGCTTCACCAGATGCTCGGCCATCTGCGTCGGCGTCAGTTCCGACCGCATCAGATTTTAGTCACGCGCTTTCAGAAATCCAAATTCTCCCTCAGGAATTCAAGCACGTCCTGTTGAGCTCGTTCAAATTCTAGTAATCCGTGCTCGCCAGCTAAATCCTCATCCCTGTACACAATGGATTTGCTGCCATTTTGGGAACTCAAAAACTCCGAACAGTCGCCTTCATTCCATTGATTCTGATACCAGGGGTCTCGCTCGCCAACGAGGGTTAGAACGGGTTCACTTTCCGGGGCATTAACCCCTCGGGCTTCCGGAAGAGGCGTATGACATGTCCAGCCCTCCGAAACCCTGGCCTTCACGCGCTGTTGTTCATTTTGGGCTTCAAAGCTTACAGCGGCTACGGCACCTTCGCTGAACCCCATCAGGACAATGTTGCTGCCGTCGACAATGGAAAGTTGCCGCGCCATTTCGATTGCATACCCCGCATCGTTTCGGCGTAACACCAGGGTACCTCGGAACAAGCTGCCTTCACGTGTTTCTATATTGCAGGACCGGGGATATGTTTCTCTTGCTAGACTGGCCGGTGCAATCACCAGATATCCGTTGTCGGACAAGAACTTTATTCGTCTGTGAGTGCCAGGCCAAATTCCGCTACAGCCGTGCAAGTAAATGATTGTTGGTAGCCTTCGTTGGATGCCGGTATTCTGCCCCCGCAGGTCATCAGTTGTCACCTGTTTGGATTGTCCGTCTCCGACAGGAACTCGAACGATGGCGGCGCGCCATGTTCGTTCCAACTCGTCCGGATCATCCCAATCCATCCAAGAGAGATCTGCAGGGGCTGAGAACACTTTCGAGCTATTGTGTAAGCCGTGATCCTGTGAATAAGCAGGGGCTGACAGAACCACTGTCACAAAAACCGCAATCAATCCCCCAATGATTGTGGCTCTATTGCCCTGACTTGATGGCAATTGCGCGTCCTCCGTTAGATATTCGCAGGCTTTTATAGCAAACCGGGGCCGTGCGCCCAGTTTTCCCTGCCACCTATATTATCAGGGCCGGAGAGGGGATGTAGCAGGGGTGTCCGGCTTTAAGCTGGAAAAGGGTTCATCCCCGAACTTTGCGCTTGTCCTTCTACGATTCAATGAAGGTCACATTTCCAATAGAAAAATATGGCCTCGCTTCAATCTATTTCGCTAATCGCTCGGGCTAAACAATCGTCATCGACTGGGTTACGACCACCTGCAAGCATGGCAGTTTTTGCGTCCCTCTCGGACGTTGCCAATGTCATAGGTCTCCGTCCAAAGGGAGTAAGTTTCTCAATCATGCAATCCGCCAAAACTTCGTTTTGTTGTTCCTTCAAGCCCTCAAGGGAGAGGTGTTTGACGTAGTTTTCCTTAGCGAGCTGCGTAATCTGGGCAGCTTCGTTTGCCTCGCGTTTCGCTTCATCTGACTTAAAATCACTGCGTACAATAATGGCGGTGAGTACGGCGACAACGAACAAGGCAGCGACTGTCGGGGCTTTCTTCAATGCTGAAACTTCCCAAACTATAAGGTTAGGGTTACCTATCGCGCGCGGCTCTGTAAACCATGAAGCCCACAAACCTTCTATGCACATAGAAAAACGAAATCAGCGCCCAGGGCCTGCTGCATTTGCTACACTCGGTATGCATATCAGCCGTACAAATACAGGCTGATGAGCAGTTACAACCGCCTATCAGAACCGCGTATTTTCAGGTATGCACTCAGAATTGATTTCTTCTTAGAGGCATTGCCATGACCATTGTCCGCACTCCGACCGAGTACCGCGCCGCACTTCGCGAAATTTAATACCTGTGGGGATCTGAACCGGATACGGATGAGGGTCGGAAGTTGGACGAATATCTTGCGGCTGTGGATCAATACGAGCAGCTATTCAACGTGGCACATGACAATCAGGCCGTGGCTTAAATCCGTGATAACCTTTCGCCGTGGGTATTGCCCGCCATTCAGGGAGAATGGATATGAACAGAAACTACATGATAATTGCTGCCGTGATTGTCGTTGTCTTGGCTATCTTCATGGTGAGGTCAGGTGGCGAGGATGGAGCTACCGAAGAAACCGCACCAGCTGCTGATACGGAAACCGCACCCGCCGCTACGGAATAAGCGCCCCACAGGGCAGTGATAGCGTATGGCGGCTGCAGATTCGTCCGAATGGCTTTAATGTGCCTGACAGGACTTGGCTTGGTCGCGCGCAGGCGTCTGAACAGCTAGGCTCTTAGAGCCCTCTACTTCACTCTACTTTGGACGTCGTTTCCATGCCGCCATCTTACGACAGCCTTCCTTGCAAAACTTGGCGTCTACCCATTTCCATTCGGGCATTTCTGCGCTCCCTTGCAGCGCGCTTTCTGCACCCCTCAGAGCAATACTGAGCATCAGTTCTGCGATAGTCCGACAATTCATCACCACACCACCGGCACACCCATGTTCCAAGCTTTACACGGCGCAGCATCGCGTGCGCCCGCTTAATCCGGTTCCCTAGGTTGCCGGTCCAGAAATAGCACTCTGCCATTGCAACAAAGCCGCCATGCCAGCCCCCTGTCGATCCCCAGTCGTTGCGTAGCCAGCGCCACCGCCAACACCGGACCCCAACGGGCAACTTGTGCGTCAGAGATACGCTTGCGGCCTTCTGCCGTCTTTGGGCCGGTGGATGCGCCACCGTGAAGGCGGCAGCGGCCAGTACCGTTGATTGGCAACCGCTGACACGGGCCATCGGCCGTGTTTGCACCGCAGCACTGGACCTTCGCGTTGCTTTCCATACTCTTGCCTGCCCTCGCTGTTCCTGCCTCCATCATTCTCAATGAAAAAGGTGTCATATTACCCCATACAAAGCAAAAACAGACACGGTACAATTGCAAAAAAAGGGGGGGTGAGGTGTTCTCTGAATTGGCAACTTCGCCTGTGGGATTCTTGGCGGCGACGATTATTTCGGTTAGGCTTTCTGCATTCGCTTCATGCCAATTTGTAATTGGAGCCACCCCAATGAAATTCGATTCAGTATTTGCTTTTTTGCTTGGGTCTGTTTTCAGTCTGTCCGCCTGCAGCGATGTTTTCCATGCAAATTTCGAGAATGGAACGCCCGGCCAGTCGCCGCTGTCAAACCCGCCCGGGCCCCCTCCAGGCGACAGCATCAGCGTAGGGTCAGATGAGTTCTTCTTTGTCGGGACAGCCGACGCAATTGAAGGCGACCTCTCCCTCAATTTTCGCGAGCGACCCCCTGCTACAGACATTTCCGGGGACCACATCATTTTCAGAACGTCGCCCATAAACGACGACACTGCGCCAATCTACATCAGGTGGCAGGGGCAGTTCCTCGATGCCGGGGGAATGATAATAGATAGCGGCGTAGTGGGGGGATACTTTGGCAGAGTAGTGTTCGACAACGGCCAAGTGTTGATGTTCGACACTCCAGTCGGCAGCTACAGCATTGGTGACAGTCACACTGTCTTAATTTCCCTGTTTCCAGAAAACATGGTGTACCGCCTCGCAATGTTTGGCGACACATCGTTGGATTCAGGATTTGCAGAAGCAGACCTGAGAGAACTCGACGGGACACTGCAAAACGAGGGTTTCGTAGATATCTCTGTGACCGCCTCTTCGGACCCAAACCGTTTCTACGTTATGGACGAACTGACGGTTTCGCGACGTGACCTTGGAGGGTAATCCCAGATTTGCCGTCCGTTAACCAACATGGCGTCATTTGTTGCTGACACAGTCTTGAGACGGGAACCCCGGAGTTCAGGTAATGGGCTTAGGGAACACACCGATAACCCTAAATGGTGCGGTTCTAACCCTCTACAGGACGCGCTTTCTGCGAGCGACAAACCCAATCCCGGCCAGCCCGACCAACATGAGGGGCAGGGACGCTGGGAGTGGAACCGGTGACGGATTCAATGTCACATCCAGGTTGTCCATTTGGTATTCCGCGCACCAGAAGAAGCACCACGCTGTGTTCGGTTGAAGGATATCACTCGGTTCTATGCCAATTACAAAGGTTTGGGGAACACTAAGACTGACCAGCAGGCGGTCAATGTTAGAGAACGCGCTGGAAAATGCCATGTTGCTCGTCCCCAATATATCCCAAACTTGGCTTGCAACCTCGTGACCGTCTCTTAAGCCGGTAAAAGTCAGATACGGGATTGGCGGGACTCCTGACTTCGCCCACTGATTGACTTCTGGCGATCCGTCAAATTCTCTGGCCGCGCCATCTCCGGTCATTTCAATGCGCGAGTATCCCGTTAAGTCAATATCGTGCGGAGTGAAATGCGCCCCATTCTGGGCGTAAATGGCAGTCTCCAAAATCCCGCTATCATCGTGCAGGGCGACATGTCTCCCACTCAGGTAGTCTAAATCATAGAGATAGTGAAACCCCTGGCTTTCACCCACAATGGTGTCACCTCCGGCTGTTTCACCGGTCGGGTTGTGATCGAAAGTGACCGTTAGAGCCCCCGCATTGGTCGCGAGTAAACAGGCTATCGCCGCAAGAAAAATGCGCATCGTTACCCCCAAAAGAATCAACTAATAGACGTAGGGTAGCACTGTTCCTAAATTCGACAAAACGAGCCCAGCCTGATGTGGACGGGCGTTCGTTATTGCGTTCGAGCGCGAAGTGTTGACGTTGAGTTCCTATATTACCCACATGGTAAGATTTCTGACTGTTTTAGTAATTACCGCCACCAGCGCACATGCTGGCCCTCTACGTCAGAGACGCCGATACAGTCGTTGTCGACGGCACCCCTGTGCGGTTGAACGCGGTAGATGCCCCTGAACTCGACACAAGATTCGGGCAAGATGCTAAGCGCTGGATGGTGAGTTATCCGCGCGACAAGTCAATCTCATGCGAACTGAATGGCGAACGCACTCATGACCGCTGGGTGGGGGTTTGCTATGCCGATGAACAGAACGTGGGGGCGGCTGTAATCGCCGCAGGACACGCTTTAGACTGCCGTAGGTACTCTGGGGGTCGATACAGGTTTTTGGAGGCGTCAGTGGCTAAATCATGGCTCAAAAGGGCGAGTTATTGTAATGCATGAAGGACAGGTCGTTGGAGGTCACGCACTTCAAATCAACAGTACTAAAAGCTTTGGAGGTGTTAGCTCCATCGTACACAGTGGCCTATTTTAGCGACAAAATGGTATGAACGCGTTAGGCGTGGCCACTTCAATATACACCAAGGCCCACTAACGCCTTAAGGAGTTGGTTACTTAATCTGGGACCGGGCCGTACTTGTTTTCCTGTTCTTGCGTTGGACGGCTGAGCCACCAAATCATCAGGATTGCCAACGCCAACTGTACAAGTACCGCGACTGCCACACCACCAAGGCCAATTACGGCCACTGAGGCACCAAGTTCTTCAGGATTGCTGGTTGTTGGGTCTGTTGCCGAAAACGCCAAGATGCCCAGCACCATCCCTAGTGTAATGACTAGAGAAACAGCTATCGGGAGTAACAAATACCAGCCCGGTCGACCCGTATCGTGTAAACGCCGCCATCCAGCCGCCAGCATCGGTAAGAAAATCACTAGCGAGAAGAATGTCGACAGAGGCTGAATCGAGACCTCTGTTCCGACTTCACGTCCAAAAAAGATACTATCAAGTATCGAAAAAATGATGCTTCCTAGAACTGCAAATAGGACAAACCACCAGTACTCTGGGCGTTTTGCGCGACCACTAAAAGTCACATATTTCGAAAAGCATGTTGAGACTGAGTCAGTAAACGCACTCATTGAATATCCTTAAGTTTCAATATGTCAGTTTAAACTAAGATGCGCGGTTGGCACCGCCGGTCAAGACAAAGGTAGCGACTTCTGGAAGACTAGCCAGTCTGCACTGCGACGAGAACGACGTCCAGTTCATCTTCCAGCGCTAGTAATTTCTTCAATTGGTTTTGCGGCAACGCGACTGAATCTGCTTCAAACGTTGCAAGTGGACAGAGCATGGCAATCTCCCATTTGAAAAGCTCAAGAATAGCCGCTTTCCACGGTTTTGGGGCGTATCTATTTTTTTTAGGCCTCCCCAAAAATAGCGAGTGTACCTGAATTGGTTAACAGGTTGCATTTAGACCAAGCTGCCGCCGACAACCGGAGCTGCCTGTCATATCAGGAATGATGTGATGGGTGGAACGAGGGGCTGGACGAGGGGGTAAAGCCAGCCCCTCAAGCTCTGGGGGTCTCGGAGTTGTGTGTGGTTGCTCCGTTGACCCAAAATTAACGAACTGTGCGTGTTCGCGGTATTGGGGGATTCCCGTATGTGTTGGAATTAATCTTTCAGACACATTTCGAACAGAGCCAGCGGGTACCAAGAAAACGCGGCGCGCCTGATGGGGATTAGCGATTTCAACAAGTAAAAAAGTGCCGATTAACTACCCCACTTTTGTACCTCGTTTTGACCTATTGCCTCTTCCGGACTTAGCTGGCTTACACGTTCAAGCCTCGCTTCGAACTCAGCAATGCTCTCGGAATTCCTCGGTCGCATCCCTGCGTCCTTTCATCGCCTCTGCCGGAATGGTCCAAACATGGCCGTCAATCTGGTCCAAGTGAAGGTTTCGCAACGGGTAAGACCGAACCGCTGTGAGTATCAAAAGGCGTAAAGAAAGTTCGGTCGTCGTACCGCCATCCAAGCTTTGATAGAAGGCTGGAACCTCACTCCACGGCATCGCAGGGATGTTCTGCGGCTTGTGGCGCGGCTTTCCAAAAAGGGCTTTTGCCTTGTCTGTGGCTTGTAGATCCACATACAAGCCTAGAGCGGCAGCGTGGCGCACCACAATTGACAGCCGGTTCATGGCTTTTCGCGCCGTGTCCGCTTTGTCGTGCCAAAGGGGAGCCAGCGTGTCTCTGATGTCTTTCTGATCCAGTTCGACAACAGGCACTTTGCCAAGCTAGGGGAGAACGTGCAGTTCCAGAGGCGAATACCAGCGACCTGCCCTGCCATCGCCCTTTAACTCGGCCTTGCGGCTTTCGAATGCGTCTTCAGCTACGTCTTTCAACAGATGCAGCTAGCTCACTTCTTCGCGCTTGAGGCGTTCCCGCTCTTTGATCGGGTCAATGCCCTTGCGGGCGACAGACCGCCAGCTCTCGGCCTCCTGGCGGACCTCCTTAAGCGATACCTCAGGAAATGAGCCCAGACCCATTTCACGACTGCGACCGTGCACAGTGACACGGAGGAACCATTGCGCCCCGCCGTCCTCACGTCGATGAAACCACAGCCCACCGCCGTCAGAGTATTTCCCCGGCGACGCCGACCTTAGAGTTGCAGCGCTGAGCTTGTGTAAAGGGAGTGACACTTATCCACCTCTCTATCCACCCTCTACATATAGTATATGGTGGGGCACAGTGGAACACAGTGACATAGAAAAATCACTGAAAATCAATTATTTCGTGAATTTTTGGGATACGGTGAAACACCCTGAAACAAGGATTAGATGCCCTCTTGAAGCACCACGTTTATCCCGATTGGTGAAATTGCCAACGCTCAGGCGCGTTTTTCACCGATGGTTGTCACGCCCAGAACCGACAGCACCTTGGCTTCGATCTGTTCGGCGTTCATACCCGCGACAGCGTACATATCCGCCGGGCTGGCTTGGTCGATGAAGATATCCGGCAACACCATCGAACGGTATTTCAGCCCGTGATCAAACACGCCCTCATCCGCCAGCAGTTGCGCCACATGGCTAGCGAAACCGCCAATCGCGCCTTCTTCGATGGTAATCAGGGCCTCGTGGTTCGTCGCCAGATCAAGGATCAATTCGCGGTCCAGCGGTTTGGCAAAGCGGGCATCTGCGATGGTCGGGGTTATCCCGCGGGCTGACAGCGCCTCGGCTGCCTTTTGCACTTCGGCCAGACGGGTGCCAAAGGACAGCAACGCTACCCGCGCGCCTTTCTGGATCATGCGGCCTTTGCCGATTTCAAGCACCTCACCGCGTTCGGGCAAGTCGACGCCCACGCCCTCACCGCGTGGATAGCGGAAAGCTATGGGGCCTTCATTATGGGCAGCGGCAGTGGCCACCATGTGCACCAGCTCCGCCTCATCCGCTGCAGCCATCACGACCATGCCGGGCAGGTTGGCCAGATAGGCGATGTCGAAAGACCCCGCATGGGTCGCCCCATCGGCACCCACAAGCCCTGCGCGGTCGATGGCAAAACGCACCGGCAGGCGCTGGATCGCCACGTCATGAACCACCTGATCGTAACCGCGCTGCAGGAAAGTGGAATACATCGCGCAGAACGGCTTCATCCCCCCGGCCGCCAGCGCCGCGGCGAAGGTTACGCCGTGCTGTTCGGCAATCGCCACGTCAAAACAGCGCGAGGGGTACCGCTCTGCGAACAGGTTGAGCCCGGTGCCGTCGGGCATCGCAGCGGTCACGGCCAAGATCTTGTCATCGCGCCCGGCTTCTTCGACAAGCGTATTGCCGAAGACAGAGGTATAAGATGGTGCGTTGGAAGGGGCTTTTTGCTGCTTGCCCGTCACCACGTCGAACTTGGCTGTCGCATGGCCTTTGTCCCGGGCCTGCTCGGCAGGGGCGTAGCCTTTTCCTTTCTTGGTCAGCACATGGATCAGGATCGGACCGGTCGCTCGCGCCTTGACCGTACGCAGTACCGGTAGCAACTGGTCCATGTCGTGGCCGTCGAGGGGGCCGATATAAGAAAAGCCGAGCTCTTCGAACAGCGTGCCGCCCACGGCCATGCCTTTCAGCATTTCCTTGGCACGTTTCGCCCCTTCGCGGAAAGGTTCGGGCAGCAGCGACACGGCCCCCTTGGCGGCGGCTTTCAGGTCGTGAAACGGGGCCTCGGTGTAAATCCGCGACAGATAGCTGGACAGCGCGCCGACCGGGGGGGCGATGCTCATCTCATTGTCGTTCAGGATGACGATAAGGCGTTTCCTCAGATGGCCCGCGTTGTTCATCGCCTCAAAGGCCATGCCGGCTGACATCGAACCATCGCCGATCACCGCAATCGCATCGCCCAGACCTTCGGGCGTGACGCCGCCCAAATCGCGAGCGACTGCAAAGCCCAAAGCGGCGCTGATCGAGGTCGAGCTGTGCGCCGCGCCAAACGGGTCATATGGGCTCTCGCTGCGTTTAGTGAAGCCGCTCAGGCCGTCTTTCATACGCAGGGTGCGAATACGATCACGCCGCTCGGTCAGGATTTTATGCGGATAGCACTGGTGGCCGACGTCCCAGATGATCTTGTCGCGTGGTGTGTCAAACACGGCATGCAGCGCAGTGGTCAGTTCGACCACGCCCAGACCTGCCCCCAAATGCCCGCCGGTGACCGACACGGCCGAAATCGTCTCGGCCCGCAATTCCTGCGCCACCTGATGCAGCTGTGCGTCCGAGAACTGCTTGAGATCCGCAGGGCGGTTCACAAGATCCAGCAGGGGCGTGTTCGGGCGGTCAGACATGTGGCGCGTTCCTGGCTTAGCTGTCCCGGGCAATAACGAAGCGGGCAGCGTCCTTCAAGGTTTCAGCCGAGGGTCCGTACCCATCCAGTGCGGTGCAGGCCTGATCAATCAGCTCTACGGCACGGACCTTTGCCGCGTCCAGCCCCAGCAAAGAAACAAACGTGGCCTTACCGGCCTCGGCGTCCTTTTGCAGGCGTTTCCCGGCCTTTTCGGCATCACCTTCCACATCAAGGATGTCATCCGCGATCTGAAAAGCAAGACCTAGAGCTTGGGCATATTGGCGCAACGGGGCCGGATCAGCCTGCGCCAGCCGAGCCCCCGCACAGGCGGACCATTCGATCAGGGCACCGGTTTTACCGGCCTGAAGGCGGGTGATTTCTGCCAGCGTCAGCGGAGTGGCAGCCGATTCCGCCGCAATATCCAACGCCTGCCCCAGCACCATGCCTTGCGCCCCGCTGGCCTTGGCCAGTGTCAGGGCCAGGTCCGCGCGGACCTCGGCATTGCCGACCTCGGGGCGGGTACACAGTTCAAAGGCCAGAGTCTGCAGCGCATCCCCGGCCAGAACGGCGGTGCCTTCGTCCCATTTCACATGCACGGTCGGGCGTCCGCGACGCAGCTCATCGTCATCCATACAGGGCAGATCGTCATGCACCAGCGAGTAGGCGTGCAGTGCCTCAATCGCCACGGCGGGCCAGATCGCACGGTCTGCGTCGACACCATGCAGGCGCGCGCTTTCCAGCACCAAGAACCCGCGCAACCGCTTGCCGCCTTCGGTGGCGTAGGCCATAGCCTGGGTCACATCCGCATCAACCAGCGCGCCCAGAACCAGATTGAACTTATCCTGAATCCGCGCTGCATCCTGCGCTAGCATTTCGCGAAACATTTACTGACCTTCGACAGGCGTCGTCCCGGTCGGCTGACCATTGGCGTCCAGAGTAATGGCGGCCACCTTTTCCTCGGCCCGCTTCAGCTCATCTTCACAGCGCTTTTTCAACGCCGCCCCGCGTTCATATAGCGCAATGGATTGGTCCAGCGCCACGTCACCGCGTTCCAGCTGGCCGACCACGGCCTCCAGCTCTTTCATCGCCTGTTCGAATGTCATCTGATCAACGGGGGTATCGGTCATCGGGCTGCCTTCATCAATTCTTCCACATGGGCGCGTGTGGCCTCGGCCAGTGCGTTCAGATCATACCCGCCTTCCAGAGTCGAGACGATACGTCCCTCACAAACTTCATCGGCAATCTTGCACAGTTCGGCCGTGACCCAGGCGAAATCACTGGTGGACCAGTTCAGGTTGGCCAGCGGATCGTCCTGATGGGCGTCAAACCCGGCCGAGAGGATGATCAGTTCCGGCTTGAATGCGCGCAGGCGCGGGAAAGCCAGCGTTTCATAGGCCGCGCGCATCTCGGCCCCGCCCGTACCTGGGGCCAGGGGGATGTTCAGAATAGTCTCATACGCGCCGGTCTCGTCCGGACGCCCCGATCCGGGCCACAACGGCATCTGTTGGCTGGTTATCACCAGCGCGCGTTTCTCCTCCCACAGCAAGTCTTGCGTGCCATTGCCGTGATGCACGTCGAAATCCACCACGGCGACCCGATTCAACCCGTGATGATCCAGCGCATGTTTCGCCGCCAGTGCCGCATTGCCGAACAGGCAGAACCCCATAGCGGTGTCGGTTTCGGCATGATGCCCCGGAGGCCGGATCGCACAAAACGCATTCGGAGCCTCTCCGCCCAGCACCATATCCACCGCCCGCACCACAGCCCCGGCGGCGCGATAGGCCGCATCCACCGAGCCCGGAGACATGAACGTATCCCCATCAATCTGGGCGAACCCATCGACTGGACGCGCGCTACAAATGTCCCGGATGTAGCTTTCCGGATGTACCCGCAACAGATCATCATCTGCTGCCAGAGGCGCCGTCACCCGGTTCAGGTCCAGCCCCTCAAGCGAATGCAGGATATGCTCCAGCCGTGCCACTCGCTCTGGATGGCCATTGGGCGTAACGTGACCCAAACAATCTGCATGAGTCATAAGGGCAGTTTTCATCACGATCCCCTGTTCATCTGGCTAAGATCAATCCGGCGCCAGCATATATCCGGCGCCGCGCACTGTCTGCAGATACCGTGGCTGCTTGGGGTCCTGTTCGATCTTTCGGCGCAGGCGGGTGATTTGCACATCCACCGCGCGCTCCTGTGCCTGTCCCTTGTCGCGGCCCAAATCCTCAACCAGCTTGGCGCGGCTGATCGGCTCGCCCGGCTGGGCCGAGAAGATCTTCATCAGCTGGCTCTCGGTGGCGGTCAGCCGCACGGGTTCTTCGCCCTGCCACATCTCGCCGCGTTCCACGTCATAGCGGATCGGGCCGAGGTTCAATATCTTGGTCGCGGTGTCCTGCGCCGGTGTTTCCGGCATCCGCCGCAGGATCGCGTTAATCCGCAGCAGCAGCTCTTTCGGTTCGAACGGCTTGGCCAGATAGTCGTCCGCCCCGGCCTCAAGCCCGGCAATGCGGTGTTCGGTCTCGCCCCGTGCGGTCAGCAGCAGGATCGGTGTGGTATGGGTTTCGCGCAGCGTCCGCGTCAGGCTTACGCCATCTTCGCCAGGCATCATCACGTCCAGAACGATCATGTCAAAGTCCAGCCCCGACAATACCCGGCGCGCATGGGCCGCATCGCGGGCGGCGGTCACCAGAAAGCCGCTCCGCATCAGGAATTTCTTGAGCAGATCACGAATACGCTCATCGTCGTCAACGATCAGCAGATGGGCGTCCATATCGCTCATGAGGTGGTATCCCGCAGTTTTGTGTAAGCATGACGCATATCAGCATCCATCATCGCTTCAAGCACTTTACGAAATCCTGACACGGCCTCGGGACCTGCATCTTTATACGCCGCGCGCATTCGCACGCGCTGGGCTTCGGACAGTTTGGCCTCAAGCGTCTTGCCTTTTTCGGTCAGAAACAGATGGCGTTCGCGCTTGTCCACCGTGCCTACGCGACTTTCAACCAGGCCATCCTCGATCAAGGTCCGCAGCACCCGGTTCAGCGATTGCTTCGTCACTCCCAGTATAGCCAGCAGGTTGTTTACCGTAGTCCCCGGCGCGCGGTTGATGAAATGTACGGCCCGGTGATGCGCGCGGCCATAAGCCATCTGCGCCAGAATGCGATCGGGGTCTGCGGTGAATCCGCGATAGGCAAAAAACATCGCCTCGATGCCTTGCCGCAGTTGTTCGTCGGTCAGAAACAAAAGGCTTTCACCGCCAAAGACTTGTGCGGGGCGCGTATCCGACATGGTTTGCCTCGTTCGTTACTCGGGACCGACTTTATGTCAGCGTTGTTGACATTCCAAGAGTGGACAGGTATCGAATCGCAGTTTCTGCGCAACTTTATGTCCGCATCGGACTTAATTGGCGCAATAATCGGAAAATTCAACCCGAGGCTGGAGGTTTCGCATGGCGGGGTATGATGATCGTGATGGCACCATCTGGTTGGATGGAAAACTGGTCCCTTGGCGCGACGCCAATGTGCACATCCTGACGCATGCGATGCACTACGCCTCATCCGTGTTCGAGGGTGAGCGCGCCTATAACGGCAAGATCTTCAAAAGCCGCGAGCATTCCGAACGTCTGATTGCCTCGGCCGAGGCGCTGGACATGCCGATGCCCTATTCTGTCGATGAGATCGAAGCGGCCAAGGAAGAGGCGTTGAAAGCCAGCGGTCTGCAAGATGCCTATGTTCGCGCGCTGGTATGGCGCGGCTCGGGCGAGGATATGGGTGTGGCTTCGGCCCGGAACCCGGTGCGGATGGCTGTCGCAGTCTGGCCCTGGGGTGCCTATTACGGCGACGCCAAGATGCAGGGCGCTAAGCTGGACATCGCAGAATGGAAGCGCCCCAGCCCGGAAACCATCCCGGTCCACGCCAAGGCGGCGGGTCTTTACATGATCTGCACTATCTCGAAGCACAAGGCCGAGGCCAAAGGCTGCTCGGACGCGTTGTTCATGGACTGGCGTGGTTACGTGGCCGAGGCGACCGGAGCCAACGTGTTTTTCGTCAAGGATGGTGAGGTGCACACGCCGCTGGCCGATTGCTTCCTGAACGGCATCACCCGCCAGACCGTGATCCAGATGCTGAAAGACAAGGGCATCACCGTGCACGAACGCCGCATCAAGCCCGAGGAGATGGCTGATTTTGAACAGTGTTGGCTGACCGGTACAGCCGCCGAGGTTACCCCGGTTGGGCAGATCGGCGACTATACCTTCGAAGTCGGAGACCTGACCCGCGAGATCGCCGCCGAGTACGAGGCGCTCGTGCGCGCCTGATCCGCGCAGCCACAGCTTCTTAAACCTCCGCCAAAAGCGGGGGTTTTTCTTTGCCTGTCGTTCAAACTTTTGTGCAGATCGTTCAGCTGGCTGGACGAACGCACAACTGAGGATAGGTTAATCCCATGTTGGACCTACTCAGCGATATCCTCACCCGCCTGTCCTTGCGGGGCACGTTCTATTTCCGCACCTCTTTCACGCCACCATTTGGGATCCAGGTCCCTGCCTTTGAAAATGTGGCCCGGTTTCACTTCGTTCAGCGCGGAGAATTGAAGATTTTCGTCTCTAACACTGGGGAAACAATGCGTTTAAGGCAGGGCGACCTGATCCTGATCCCGCATGGTTCGGCCCATGCGCTGCTGTGCAATGAGGTCAAACCGCTGGACGCCTTGCCGTTGGAGCAGGTGTTGGATGACGCCGGGTATCAGGGTGATGGCGTGCTGATCTATGGTGGAGAGGACAAGAGCCGAGATACGCAGCTCATCTGCGGTCATTTCTCCTTCACTGGCCCGCCCGGGCGGCAGGGCACGGGGCATATGCTTATTGACCGTCTGCCGCCCTACATTCTAATCGAGAACTACGGTGAAGAGGCCGGAGCCTGGATCGAGGCTACACTGCGCATGATCGGGTCCGAGATCAGCGGTGCCCGGATCGGTGGCGACCTGATCGCCCTGAAACTGTCCGAGGTGCTGTTCGCACAGGCCATCCGCGCCCATCTTGAACATCAAAGCCCCAGCGAAACCGCCCTGGCCGGGTTCGCTGATCCGCGGATATCCCGCGCGCTGACCGCGTTCCATCAGGCCCCGGCTCAGGAATGGAGTGTTGAATTGCTGGCCCGGGAAGCCGGTATGTCGCGCACCGCCTTTGCTCAGCTTTTTGCCGAGAAGATGGCCACCACCCCCATGCAATATCTGACCGACTGGCGGATGCAGATCGCCTGCCACGGCTTGACCGAAAGCCGCTGGAATGTGGCCGACGCTGCGGCCGAGGTCGGCTATGCGTCAGAGGCTGCTTTTTCCCGCGTGTTCAAGAAACAAATCGGCCTGTCCCCTGCGGCGTATCGGGCCATGCACTGATCCGACCCAATTCTGAACGATCTGCATAATTTCACGAACGATCCGGGATTAAGCGTTCGAATGCTCTTTCCTAGTTTGGGGTCATGCCAAGCAAGGAAAGGAAATTTCAATGTCCGTTCGTTTCGTTAACCGCACCATACACGCCTATCTGGATTACCCGGTCGCCCTTGCCCTGATGGGGCTGCCCTTTGTTCTGGGGTTGGGTCAATCCAATCCCATGGCCTTGTGGCTTTCCGTAGTCACCGGCGTCGCGGCCCTTGTGCTGACCGTGCTGACCGATCACCATCTCGGCGTCTGGCGGGTGCTGCCCTACAAGTTCCATCTTGCCGTTGATCTGCTGGTCGGTGTCGTGTTTCTGGCCGCGCCGAGCCTGTTTGGGTTCTCGGGCCTGGATGCGATATACTACTGGTTGAACGGCGCGGCGGTGGTCGCTGTCATATCGCTCAGCACGCCGGAACAGGGTGTGGTTGCCTGAGCATATTGTCCACAGGTGTCACAAAATCATCGTGATACTTTCAAGAATCTGAGCCGCTTGTTTTACAAACAGGCGGCTCACTGCCGCTCACCAATCGCGTGGCCCACAATGGTCACCAGACAGGAGAGCCCCCAATGACCCCAATCCTTCGCCCCAACCGCCGCGCCTTTCTGGCAGGCAGCACCGCCTTTGCCGCATCACTGTCGATGCCTGCGATCAGCCGTGCCTCATCCCGCCCCGCGTTTACACACGGCGTGCAGTCGGGCGATGTCGACATGAGTTCGGGCATGATCTGGACCCGCACGGACCGTCCGGCCCGGGTGATGATGGAGGTGTCGACTACCGAGGGCTTTGCGGACGCTCGCAAGCTGCCTCCGATGGACGCCATCCCGAACAACGATTTCGCAGTGAAGCGGTTGATCGAAGGACTGCCCTCGGATCAGGATATCTTCTACCGTTTCGTGGCCGCCGATCTGAGCGACATCAACGTCGTATCAGAGCCTATTATTGGCCAATTCCGAACCGCACCATCCGAGCGTCGCAATATCCGTTTTGCCTGGTCGGGTGATACGGCGGGGCAGGGCTGGGGCATCGATGACGAAGGGATGCGCACCTATGCGACCATGTCACATCATCGACCAGATTTCTTTATCCACTCGGGCGACACGGTCTATGCCGACGGCCCGATGCAGGACGAGGTCGAGAAAGACGGTCAACTGATCTGGAAGAACTCCACCCTGATTGACGAGAAACGCAAGGTGGCCGAAACTCTGAACGAGTTCCGTGCCCAGTGGAAGTACAACATGATGGACGAGCATGTGCGTGCGATGAATGCCGTCTGTCCGACCTTCTTCCAGTGGGACGACCACGAGGTCGTCAACAACTGGTCGGACGCCAAGGACCTGATCTCGGACGACCGCTATACCGAGAAATCGGTGCATGTCCTGCAATCGCGCGCGGGTCGTGCGTTCCACGAGATGACGCCGCTGCGGATCACGCCAGCCGAGCCGGGGCGCGTGTATCGCAAGATTTCCTACGGGCCGATGCTGGACGTGTTCTTTCTGGACTTGCGCAGCTATCGCGGGCCAAACGGGCCGTCGATGGAGGGTGAAATCACCGATCAGTCCCGCATTCTGGGGGCCGAGCAGCTGGCTTGGCTCAAGCGCGAGCTAGCTGCGTCTCCGGCCACGTGGAAGGTGATCGCTTCCGACATGCCGGTTGGTCTGATCGTTTGGGACCGGTGGAAGGAACAGAAGGGGGCCGAGGCAATCTCGAACGGGGATAATGGCCCGGCAAAGGGCCGCGAGTTGGAGATTGCTGATCTGCTGCGCTTCATCAAGACTGAAGACATCACCAACACAGTCTGGTTCACGGCAGACGTGCACTATACTGCGGCGCACTATTATGACCCCAACAAGGCTCAATTCCAGGAATTTAACCCGTTCTGGGAGTTCGTCTCCGGCCCGCTGCACGCAGGAACATTCGGCCCGAATGCGTTGGACGGCACTTTCGGGCCGCAGGTGAAATTCGTCAAAGCACCAACCAAAGAGCAAGGCGCCAACCTGCCGCCCAGTGCGGGCCTGCAATTCTTTGGTCTGGCTGATATTGATGGGGCGACCCAGCAGATGACCGTGCGCCTGATGGATCGCGCAGATACCGAGTTGTGGTCGGTAACACTGGACCCGCAACCGCAAGGAATCTGATCTCCTGGCACGCTGTGCCCCAGAGAGTGCTTTTGGGGCATTTTATCCTTGAAATTCCCGACTAAAATAGTCAGATAATGCATAAAGCCGGATGCGCTAGTATCCGGCACAGGGTTTCGAGGCGGTTTGCGGGCTTAGCGCATGAAATGGTGAGAGCCCGCCGCCGCCTCGAAAACGAATGATCGAGGTAAGACATGGGTGATCCGCTGGACGAAATCATGGCACGGCACGAGGCAGCCACCGCTTGTGGTTGCTGCTGCGACGATGATTTTTGTGCCTATGTCGACAAGACCCCCAAATCAGAGAACCAGCTACCGGAAATTCTGCCAGCCAGCGCCGCAAGCCGTCGCGGATCGGTTCGGTATCTCAATGAAACTCCGGCGGGGTAACAGCCCCGAAATGGGGCTGTTCAGACTCAAAACTTCAGAAATCCACACCGCGCTGGGCTTTGATGCCGGCTTGAAACGGGTGTTTTTCTTCGGTCATTTCGGTGACCAGATCGGCATAGTCCCGCAGCG
Source organism: Ruegeria sp. YTSC199 (assembly GCF_059609725.1). Classification (NCBI taxonomy): domain Bacteria; kingdom Pseudomonadati; phylum Pseudomonadota; class Alphaproteobacteria; order Rhodobacterales; family Roseobacteraceae; genus Ruegeria; species Ruegeria sp. YTSC199. The sequence continues at coordinate 91,892 of NZ_JBXWMF010000008.1, read as the reverse complement.
CCTGCGGGGCATCCCGTCCCGTCAGGAACACGCTGGTCTTGTTGGATCGTTCATTCAGTCCGTCGATCACCTGATCCACCGACAGGTATTCATAGCGCAGGGCGATGTTGATCTCGTCCAGAACCACCAGATCATACTCGCCACTGGCCATCAGGGCGCGGGCCTTGTCAAAGGCGGCATTGGCTGCGGCGATATCACGTTCTTTGTCCTGCGTGTCCCAGGTGAAGCCTTCTCCCATCGTGTGCCAGGTCACCAAATCGCGTTCTTCGAAAAAGCGCCGCTCGCCGGTTTTCCATTTGCCCTTGATGAACTGCACCACGGCAACTTTCTGGCCCCAGCCCAGCGCCCGGATCACCACGCCAAACGCGGCCGAGGACTTGCCTTTGCCCTTGCCGGTGTTGATCAGAACCAGCCCGCGGTCCGGATCGACAGCATCGGAGACCCTTTTGCGGTGCTGGGCCTGCACCTTCTGCATCTTTTCCTTGTGATCTTGTGCGTCGCTCATGCGCGGAACCTTTCCTGATTTGCGCCCAACCTAAGCGAAGTTTGCCAAAGGTAAAGATCAGGTTTTCGGGTCCGGGGCCGACTTGTCCTTGCCCCGATCCACGCCTAACTGCCGTTCGCGCAGAATGACCAGCACGTTGCCTGCAATGACCAGCGCCGCACCGCCCAACATTACAAGGGTCGGCAATTCATCGAACCACATATAGCCAATGACAATGGCGAACAGCATGGTCGTGTAATCGTAAGGCGCCAGCATTGACGCCTGCCCAAAACGATAGGATGAGGTCACCAGGATTTGCGCCACGCCGCCGATCAGCCCTATACAAGCCAGTATCAGAGCCTGTTCCAACGTCGGCATTGTCCATCCCCAAAAGGCCGACAGCGATGATAACAGCGTGGCGGTCAGCGAGAAATAAAAGACGACAGCAGCGGGATGGTCGACCTGCACCAATTGCCGGATGTGGATTTGCACGAAAGCCCGCGCGATGGTGGCTGCCAGCACGCAGAGCGCGCCGATGGTGGCCGCAGTGCCCATGTTGTTGCCGCCCAGCCGTGGCCAAATCATGATCAGCACCCCCAGCAGACCGATGGCGACCGCGCCGATGCGGATCATGCGGATACGTTCGCCCAGCATGACCGCGGCCAGAACCAGGGTAAAAATCGGCGTGGCATAGCCAATCGCTGTGACCTCGGGCAGGGGCAGCAAGCTGAGACCGGTAAAGGTCAGGCCCATGGCACTGGTGCCCAGAACGCCGCGCCAGAAATGCCCCATGGGTTTCTTGACCACCAGTCCCTGCGCCAATTCACCCCGGTACACCAGCCAGCCGATGATCACCGGAACCGCAAAGAGTGAGCGGAAGAAAACCATCTCTCCGGGTGGGAAGTCGACCGACAACGCTTTGACCAGCGCCTGCATCGCCGTGAACAGCACCAGCGCGCTGAGTTTCAGCGATACGGCCAGAACCGGTCGATGCGATGTTAAGGGTTTTGCCATCGGCGCGACCCTGCGCTTTTACCTAAGAAAGATCAACGGTCCGAACGGTGGGTCACCCAGGATTGAGGCAGCGGGCTGCCGATCTCTTCTGCAAACTCCTCAAGGAAACGGATCATACGCTGAACGCGCTTCTTGGCGATCCGCTTTCCCGCGCCTGTCAGCATGTCATCCGGAAGGTTCAACAGCTTCACCTTCCAGTGGTCGATCGAATAGTGGAGATCCTCCAGAGGACGGTTTGCGGCGAAAGGGTCAGCCGCATCATAAAGCGTGCGCCCCAGCGCGCCCGAGACGGAAAAGTTTCGTGCCACCCCGATGGCACCAAGTGCATCCAGCCGATCGGCATCGCGCAGAATGCAGGCCTCGGGCGTTTCGGGGGTGATATTTGCCGAGAAGCTATGCGCTTCGATGGCGTGTTGAATCGCGTTGATCTGGGTCTCGTTGTAGCCCAGTTCCCTCAGGATAGGCTCTGAATCCTGCGCCGACTTGCGCGAGGCCAGATGGCGTTCGGGGTCGTCTTTCGGCAAATTGACCAGATCATGCAGATAACTGGCGGCCAGCAACACGGATCGGTCCGTTGCCTCATCGGCAATGTTCTGAGCATTCACCCAGACACGGTCCAGATGGGCCAGGTCATGCGCAGGATCGGTCTCCATCCGCTGCGCGACCACCGCGCGCAGGCGCGAGCGCAGATCAGCCGATCCGTCCACGGTTCTCTCCGATCTGGCCACGGTGCAGCAGCAGGTGGTCGAGGATCACACAGGCCATCATCGCCTCACCCACCGGCACCGCGCGAATACCAACACAGGGGTCGTGGCGGCCTTTGGTGATGATTTCGGTCTCCTCACCTGATTTGGTGATGGTTTTGCGGGTGGTCAGGATCGACGAGGTCGGCTTCACTGCAAACCGCACCACAACGTCCTGTCCGGTCGAGATGCCGCCCAGAATGCCACCTGCGTGGTTGGAACTGTATTGCGGGCCGTCCTGACCCATGAAGATCTCGTCAGCATTGGCTTCGCCTGTCAGTTCGGCGGCGGCCATGCCCTCGCCGATCTCGACACCCTTTACGGCGTTGATCGACATCATCGCGGCGGCCAGATCGGTGTCTAACTTGGCGTAAACCGGTGCTCCAAGTCCGGCTGGAACACCGCGGGCCACGACTTCGACCACCGCGCCGACCGAGTTGCCGGACTTGCGCAGATCGTCCAGATACGCGGCCCAGCCCCCGGCGGCTTGGGCGTCCGGGGTCCAGAATGGGTTCTGCTCGATCTGGGACCAGTCGAAATTGGCGCGGTCGATCTTGTGCGGGCCGATCTGGGTCATGTAGCCGGTGATCTGAACATTCGGCGCGATCTGCTTGATCGCCTCTCGGGCCAACCCACCTGCGGCAACCCGTGCGGCGGTCTCGCGGGCCGAACTACGCCCGCCGCCGCGATAGTCGCGGATGCCGTATTTCTGCCAATAGGTGATATCGGCGTGGCCCGGGCGGAACTTGTCCATGATATCGCCGTAGTCTTTCGAGCGTTGATCGGTGTTCTCGATCATCAGCTGCACGGGGGTCCCTGTTGTTTGGCCCTCGAACACACCGGACAGGATTTTCACCGCATCGGCTTCACGCCGCTGGGTGGTGAACTTGTTCTGCCCCGGTTTGCGCTTGTCCAGCCAGTGTTGGATCATCGCTTCGTCAATCGCGACGCCCGGCGGGCAGCCGTCAATGGTGGCACCCAAGGCGGGCCCGTGGCTTTCGCCCCAGGTGGTGACGCGGAAGAGGTGTCCAAAGCTGTTCATCGACATGGGGCGTGCTCCTTTGCGCGACGTGATTAGCGGGCAAGGCCGGCAGCCTCAAGCGGATTTGCGGTTGGGGCAGGGGTGCCCCAACCAGGTGTGCCTATGCCGCACGGGTCAGAGCGGCGCGGGTTTCGGTGATTTTCAGTGCTGCTTGTGCAGCCTCGCGCCCCTTTTCTACGAAATGCGCGCGGTAGATGGCGTTGTGGTGATCGGTTTCCTGATACTGGTGCGGGGTCAGCGAGACCGAGAGGACGGGAACGCCCGTGTCCATTCCGGCACGCATCAGGCCATCGACCACGGCTTGGGCAACGAAATCGTGCCGGTAGATGCCGCCATCCACCACAAAAGCGGCACAGGCGACGGCTGCGTATTGGCCGGTTTGGGCCAGATCGCGTGCGATCAGCGGCATTTCGAACGCGCCGGGGACGTCGAAAACATCGACTTGCCCGGTGGGAATGCGCTCCAAGAAACCGTCCAGCGCGCGGTCGACGATATCGGAATGCCAGTTGGCTTTGACAAAGGCATAGCGGGTGTGTGTCATCATGATCTCCTTTCGTAACAGACACGTCACCCAAGGCGATCACGAGCAGACGCGCCGCATAACCGGCACGCTGCACGTTCTCTTTCATCCGGACTGTAACCGTCGGCTCTGGCCTCTCACCAGATCTGCTTGTCACCCCGATCAACGGGGCCGCTCGCGGGCTTACGGGTCGTGGCCCGCATACCGCCGGTGGGGAATTTCGCCCCGCCCTGAGAACAGGGTGGAATTTGCCAAGGCGCGTTCACTTCTGCAAGAGGATTCGCGCCCGGCAATTGACGGGTTTTGTTTCCACGGCCGTCCTGTAAGGTCGCTGCAACCAAGGAGAGCGCGAATGAAACTCTATCACAGCCCAACCTCGCCCTATGTGCGCAAGGTGATGGTTTTGCTGCAAGAAACCGGCCAGCTTAAGGATGTCGAGGTGATGACCATTGCCACCACCCCGTTGGCTCCTGCGGACGAGTTGCAAGGCAAGGTGCCGCTGCGGCGCATTCCCGCGCTGGAGCGCCCAGATGGCCCGACCCTGTTCGACAGCCGCGTGATCTGCGCCTTTCTGGACGCGCGCGCCAAGACGGGGATGTATCCTGACGGGCCCGGGCGCTGGGATGTGCTGACGCTGGAGGCGATGGCTGACGGCATTCTGGATTCGGCGGTGGGGATGGCCTACGAGGCGCGCCTGCGCCCCGAGGACAAGCAGTGGGATACGTGGTTGGATGCGCAATGGGGTAAGATCGAACGGGCCTGTGCCGCGCTGAACCAGCGCTGGATGGCGCATCTGTCGGGCCCGCTGGATATGGGGCAGGTGGCAGTGGCCTGTGCGCTGGCCTATCTGGACCTGCGCCACGATGCGCGGGGCTGGCGCAAGGACAATGATGCGCTGAGTGAGTGGTTTGCCGCGTTCAACGCACGGCCCAGCATGGTAGCGACCCGCCCGGAGGGTTGACCCGGTTTCCGGTGCGCTGGCCGTGACAGCCAGGGCCAGCGCATGGTCGATCAGGGCGCGTTGAACGTGGCGAGATAGGCAGCGATGTCGTCAGCGCCTTTTTTCAGTTTCACACTCATGTTCGGGCGCGCGGTTTCGTCACCCAGGTACTCCTGAATAAACCCGATCGGGTCCTGCGAATAGGCGGAGATATTTTCTTCAGTCCAGACCAGACCTTCGTCGCCGGCGCGGATCATGTCATCGGTAAACATGCCGACGGGAAGGCGCTCGCTGCCATAGCGATAGTCATTTTCGGCTCCGGCGACGCGGCCCACGACGCCATAGAGATTCGGCCCGGTGATGCCGCCTTTGACCAAAACCTCACCATCTTTGATGATCGCGTGGCAAGAAGAGCAGCGGTTATAAAGTTTTTCGCCTTTGGCTGGATCACCAGCCGCCACAGCTTGTGACGTAAGGGCAATCATAAGGGTCAACACTGTTGGAATAAGTTTTTGCATCGAAGGCGTCCTGCTGAGGTTGGGAATTAATCGGGCCTTCCTTGATTCCCGTTAAAAGTGCAATCGAAATCAAACCAGCGTAAGGCTCTATAAAATATCTATTTTCAACTCAGTTTTTTCCCGGTCACGGATTTTCCGAAAGTGGAAAATTGCATGGCGAAAATAGGTCAGAATTTTGCAAATCACACGACCTGTGACGGGTTGATTGCCGATCCTGATGGTCTGTTCCCGTCGGGATGTACCTGACCCGAATCATGTAGACGACAAATTCTCCTGATTGGCGGATTTCCCCGCTTAAGCCTGCCCAAAACTTGAAAAATCACCCCTTCGTTGTGACATGAATGCCCAGATGCGGCGTAGTGCGCGCCTATGACCGCTGGACGAACCGATTTCTCCCGGCTAGATAGCCGCGATGAGACGCCGCTTTGATGCGGTGCTGATGCATGTTTGCCCGCAACTGCGGGCGCCGGAATCGGAGAAAACCTCGTGTCCCACGCAGAAGACAACGAAGGCACCCGCAGAGATTTCCTCTACTACGTCGCTGGCGGCGCAGGTGTCGTTGCGACGGGTGCAGCCGTATGGCCCCTGATCAACCAAATGAACCCATCGGCAGACGTTCAGGCGCTGTCCTCGATCCGCCAGGACGTCAGTGGTGTCGAGCCGGGCACGCAGCTGACCGTGAAATGGCTGGGTAAGCCTGTATTCATCCGTCACCGTACCGGTGCTGAGATTCAAGAGGCTCAGGAGCAGGACGCAGAAGGCGTAGATGCACTGCCTGATCCGCTGGCGCGCAACTTCAACCTGCCCGCCGATGCGCCTGCGACCGACGCCAACCGTGTGATGCCGTCACCCGAAGGCGAAGCGCCTGGCGCGTGGATCGTCCAGATGGGTGTCTGTACCCACCTGGGTTGCGTACCTCTGGGCGATGCCGGTGATTTCGGTGGCTGGTTCTGCCCCTGCCACGGGTCGCACTATGACCTTGCCGGTCGTATCCGCAAAGGCCCCGCGCCTGAAAACCTGCCCGTTCCGCCCGTTGAATGGGTGGATGCGACAACCATCAAGCTCGGCTAAGGGAGACCCAGATGTCCGGAATTCCCCACGATCATTACGAGCCGAAGACAAATGGCGAAAAGTGGCTGAACAGCCGACTGCCTATCGTCGGCCTGATCTACGACACCATCATGATCCCCACACCGAAGAACCTGAACTGGTGGTGGATCTGGGGCATTGTCCTCGCGTTCTGCCTGGTGTTGCAAATCGTCACCGGAATCGTTCTGGTGATGCACTATACCCCGCATGTTGATCTGGCCTTTGCCAGCATCGAACACATCATGCGCAACGTGAATGGCGGCTATATGCTGCGTTATATTCACATGAACGGCGCATCGCTGTTCTTTGTCGCGGTGTATATCCACATTTTCCGCGGCCTGTTCTACGGCTCGTACAAAGCCCCGCGTGAAATCACGTGGATCATCGGGATGCTGATCTATCTGATGATGATGGGCACCGCCTTCATGGGTTACGTTCTGCCCTGGGGTCAGATGTCCTTCTGGGGTGCGACTGTTATCACCGGCCTGTTTGGTGCTATTCCGTTTGTGGGTGATGCGATCCAGACCTGGCTACTGGGCGGACCCGCGGTGGACAACGCTACGCTGAACCGCTTCTTCTCGCTGCACTACCTGCTGCCGTTTGTTATCGCGGCGCTGGTGATCGTGCACATCTGGGCTTTCCACACCACCGGCAACAACAACCCCACGGGTGTTGAAGTTCGCCGTGGTTCAAAAGCCGAGGCTGAGAAAGACACGCTGCCGTTCTGGCCCTACTTCGTGATCAAGGACCTGTTCGCGCTGGCCGTGATCCTGGTCGTGTTCTGGGCGATTGTCGGCTTTATGCCAAACTATCTGGGGCACCCTGACAACTACATCGAAGCCAACCCGCTGGTCACGCCTGCACACATCGTGCCCGAATGGTACTTCCTGCCGTTCTACGCGATCCTGCGTGCCTTCACCGGTGAGGTTTGGGTTGTTCAGTTCGCCAGCTTCATCACCGGCGGTATCGTTGACGCCAAGTTCTTTGGTGTGATCGCGATGTTCGGTGCGATCCTGGCCATGGCCCTGGCGCCCTGGCTGGACACGTCGAGCGTGCGTTCGGGCAAATACCGTCCGATGTTCAAGTGGTGGTTCTACCTGCTGATCATCGACTTCTTTGCCCTGATGTGGCTGGGTGCGATGCCCGCGGAAGAGCCCTATGCGACTTTCTCGCTGATCGCGTCCGCTTACTGGTTCGCCTATTTCTTCGTGATCCTGCCGATCCTCGGTGTGATCGAGAAGCCTCTGGCACAGCCCGAGACCATCGAAGAAGACTTCAACGCGCATTATGGCAAGGCTGACGCTGACGCCACGCCGGCCGAGTAAGAAGAGGGACCGGAAACATGTTCAAGAAACTTGCAATCGGTGCCGCGTTTGCTCTGGCCCTTGCTCCTGCTGCGTCCTTCGCAGCAGGTGGGGGCGAGCAGCACATCGAAGACTTCCACTTCTCGTTCGAAGGGCCGTTTGGCACCTGGGACAAAAACCAGCTGCAGCGCGGCCTTCAGATCTATACCGAGGTCTGCGCAGCCTGCCACGGCCTGAGATACGTGCCCCTGCGCGACCTTGAGGCGCTGGGTTACTCGGAAGAAGAAGTCATCGCCTATTCGGCGGCCAACTTCGAAGTGTTTGATCCTGAGCTGGACGATTTCCGCCCGGCCATCCCGACCGACCACTTCCCAGTCAATGACGGTGTTGGTGCACCGGACCTGAGCCTGATGGCCAAGGCCCGCGCTGGATTCCACGGCCCCTATGGTCTGGGTATCAACCAGTTCTTCAAAGGCATGGGCGGCGCGGAATACATCGCCTCGCTGCTGGATGGCTATACCGGCCATGAAAAAGAAGAGGCCGGTACGGTCCTGTATGAAAACACCGCCTTCCCCGGCGGCTGGATTTCGATGGCACCGCCGCTGTCCGACGATCAGGTCGAGTTTGCCGATGGTCACCCGGCCACGGTTGAAGCCTTGTCCGAGGATGTTGCCGCCTTCCTGATGTGGACCGCCGAACCGAAGATGATGGAGCGCAAATACTCTGGCTTCGTCGGCGTCATCTTCCTGTCGCTGTTGTCTGTGCTTCTGTACCTGGTCAACAAGCGTCTGTGGGCAGGCGTCAAGGGCAAGAAGAAGCATTAAGTCTGACGACCCGCTTCAAAGTTTCGAAAGGCCCGGTGTTTATCACCGGGCCTTTTTTTGTTTGGCTGGGTCCCGGTGCTATAATCGCCCTGCCCTTTGGTGTTTCAGGGGCAGCATGTTTTCAGCGCATTAAATTTAGGAGAACGGATTATGGACACGCAGAGCAATGTCGAAAAGATGCGGAAAGCCTTTGCGGAATGGAACGATTGCAAGGCTTCAGATATCGGGATGTGGAAAAAATACACGACCGAGGATCTTTGCATGCGTTCGCTGGGCCGTGGGCAGTACGGGCTGGATTTTAGCTGCGGGCGCGATGGCCGGGCTGAGATGCAGGAATACCTGGAGGACCTGACTGCTGCCTTTGAGATGCAGCATTGGACTTTGAAAGACACTATTGCACAGGATGACCGTGTCGTCGGCATCGGTGCCTGTGCCTGGACGCATAAAGGCACTGGCAAAACGGTAGAGACGCCGATTGTGATCATTTGCCGGTTTCGCGACGGTCTGGTTTGTGAATACGAGGAATTTTATGACACCGCAGCGGTGTCTGCGGTCACCACCTAGGCAGCTTTGCCTCAGGCGGTCAGCTGTGTGTCTGTGCGCCCCAGCACCTTGGCCGTCACGATCTTCCCCTCGGCTTGCGGGGCGTTGAAAGTGACCTCAGTGAATTGCTCGGTCCGGCCCATATGCGGGTTTTCCATCAGGATGTGATGGGTTTTGCCGACCTGGGTAGTCAGGTGTTTTGCGACCTGAGCCTCACCCGCCGCGCGCAGACGGGCGGCGCGGTCCTTGATAACGTTCCCGTTGATCTGCTGCGGTATGCGGGCCGCTGGGGTGCCGTCGCGCTTGGAATAGGGGAAAACGTGCAACCAGGTCAGATCGCAGTCGGTGACCAGCTTTAGCGAGTTCTCGAAATGCACATCCGTCTCGGTGGGGAAGCCTGCGATGATATCCGCGCCAAAGGTCATTTCCGGGCGCAGCTTGCGGGCCTCTTCAGTAAAGCGAATGGCGTCGTCGCGCAAATGGCGGCGTTTCATCCGTTTCAGGATCAGATCGTCCCCATGTTGCAGTGACAGGTGCAGATGCGGCATCAGGCGCGGCTCAGAGGCGATGGCCTGCATCAGGTTCTCATCCACTTCGATCGAGTCGATCGAGCTGATCCGCAAGCGCGGCAGGTCCGGCACCAGTTTCAGGACGCGCATGACCAAATCGCCCAGCTTGGGCTGCGCGGGTAGGTCAGCCCCCCATGAGGTCAGGTCTACGCCGGTCAGAACCACTTCGTTATAGCCGCGATCCACCAGCCGCTTGATCTGGTCCACCACCACGCCCGCAGGGACACTTCGAGAGTTGCCGCGACCATAGGGAATGATGCAGAAGGTGCAGCGGTGATCACAGCCGTTCTGGACTTGCACATACGCCCGAGACCGTGTTCCAAACCCATCAATCAAGTGACCAGCGGTTTCGGTGACCGACATGATGTCGTCAACCTGCACTGCCTCGGTTTGGCCGATGAAGTCTGCGGCCATGCCTTTCCAGGTGTCGGGCTGCATTTTCTCGGTGTTGCCTATGACGGCGTCGACCTCCTCCATTCCAGCAAAGGTCTCGGGTTCGGTCTGTGCCGCGCATCCCGTCACGATTAGCCGCGCATTCGGGTTTTCACGGCGCAGCTTGCGAATTTCCTGCCGTGCCTTACGCACCGCTTCGGCAGTCACGGCGCAGGTATTCACAACAACGGCATCGGTCAGGCCTGCCTGTTGCGACAATTCCTTCATTGCCTCTGTCTCATAGGCATTCAGGCGGCAACCCAGAGTGGTGAACTTGGGGGCGCTCATCCCAGCGTCCTCAGAAACTGGGGCGTCAGGGTGCCCGAGAACACGTGGCAGGTGGGTCCGGTCATCCAGACGCCATCCTCACGCCAGTCGATCCAGATGGTGCCACCGTCCAGATCGATCTGCACCTTGCGCCCGGTGAGGCCGCGTCGTGCGGCGGCAACGGCAGTTGCACAGGAGGAGGATCCCGAGGCCAGCGTGATGCCCACCCCACGTTCCCACACGCGCATGCGGATATGATCTGGGCCGATGACCTGCGCCACCTGCACGTTCGTGCGCTCGGGGTAGAGGGGGTGGTATTCGTACCGCGCCCCGAATTCGGTCAGAGGGATGGCCTCGGCGTCCTCAACAAAGAAGGTACAGTGGGGATTGCCCATTCCGGTGGCGGTTGGCCCGCCCTCGATCGGCAGCTCCAGCGTTTCGACCTCTTCGGCCAGAGGAATCTCATGCCAGTTCAGCTGCGGCTGACCCATATTCACCGAGGTCAGCCCATCGCCTGCATCGCGCGCATACAACGTGCCGCGTTCCGTTGTCAGTGTCAGTTCGGGTTTGCCGGTTTCCTCCATCAGGAAACGCGCAATACAGCGCGTGGCATTCCCACAGGCGGCTGAGGTCGACCCGTCTGCGTTGTAGAACACCAGGTGCGCATCCGATTCGCAGTTTTCGATCACCGCCAGCTGGTCGAATCCGACACCAAACTGCCGATGTCCGATTCCCCGCGCCAGAGCGGGCGTAATCTCAACGCTTTGCGCGCGCGCATCGACAATGGCAAAGTCATTGCCCAGCCCGTGCATCTTCATGAAGGGCAAACCGGAGGCCAGTATTCGTTGCATGGCGCGCATATAACCCTGTGCTGGAAAGGAATCCACCCTGCGGTGAAGATTCCTGAAAAAAGGGGTTGACCCCCCAGCGCCACCTGCCTAATTAGGCCGCCTATCGGGTCGCCGGAAACAAGTTAAGTGAAGGCGAAACGAGGCGCAAAATAAGGACTTGAACCCGATCGGGAAAATGCCTTAGAGAGCGCCACGGATCGACAAGATCCAGACAAAAGAGTGGGCCGTTAGCTCAGTTGGTAGAGCAACTGACTTTTAATCAGTGGGTCGCAGGTTCGAATCCTGCACGGCTCACCACTTTTTCCAATAATAATGAAAGATGACACGAAGTTTGTCTCTTTTGACAGAGGTTTATCCCTTTTGCGGGATAAATTCTGGGCTCTGCATCATGTGTCTCGTATGTGCATTAGGAAGCTCAATGTCCGTAGGTCTGGTTGAATAACTCCCCCTACTCAACGAGTCTGGTATAGATGGGATTAGTTATTGTTCTGCAGTCGAACCAAATCCCAAATAGATTGCTGGCACTTTGGCCGTGAGCCAGACACCGTTGTCAGCGCGGAAAAACTCAAAACCGTCGTTGAACATTCGTTGTGCCTCGACGCGTAGCACAACAGGTTTGCCGTGTCGTTGGCCAACGCGCTTGGCTGTGTCTGGATCCAAAGAGAGATGAACCTGGTGGCGACGTCCAGAAATTAAGCCCTCTGAGAATATTGAATCAAGATTTGCGCTGGCTGTACCGTGGTATAGTTCGTCAGGTGGACATTGAGGCTCTAGGCCCAGATCCACATCAATTGAGTGACCTTGAGCTGCCCTGATCCGTAGGCCATCCTCAGACAAAGTGAAGCGTTTCTTATCGTTGTCTTCGACAAGCCGGGTGAGTTCGTCTCGGCTTAGCTTTCGGTTGGCTTTCTTCAGCTTTCGCAACAGGTCATCAACGCGAACCCACCCGTGCCTATCGAGCTGAAGACCGATCTCCTCAGGCTTGTGCCGAAGCACCAGGCTCAAAAACTTGCTTTCTCTGCTCATTGATGAATTGCTTCAGATACTGGATTGATTGGCTTTTACCACGAAGCCTGACGGTTAGGAATTGAATAGGTAGTTTCACACATTAGCGCGAATTTGGCTTTTCGCTGTGATTGGATTGCGACCGGTCTTCAGTGAAATGAACAAGCTCAGCATTACCGATGGCTGGAACGCATCTACGCCATCAGAACGGCTCATCAATCATGCCTTTCAGATCACTAGGCCTGTCTGTCGGTGCCAAAAAAAGCTCGGGTCTAGTACGGCACTGCAACGCGAAGGGTTGAGGGCGGTCTTTCAATCATTGCCCCGACGGGGCTCAAAAGCCGGGCTTTCAGGGCAAACTTCCAACGTTCTCAGCATAAGAGTTTCTTCTTGGTTCAGCTTAGAAACAACCAAGAGGCACAACTTTTGTGAAGCATACTTGCTTGCTGGTTGAGTCAATACTCGAGTAGTTTCAGATCCATGGAAGCGAAAGAAATTACACAGGCTTTGAATCATCTGACGATTGAATGTGTCGGATCTTTCCTGGGTTTGGAGCTTCCGACGAAAGGGATGGCAAGATGCCCTCTCCCCGATCATGACGACAAAACGCCCTCTTTCGAAGTACGACACCACGGTCGGCGGTGGGTCTGTTACGCGTGCAACAAATCTGGCGGGGCAATTGACCTTGTCATGGCGTGTCAACACATGGAGTTCTTAGAGGCGAAGCAGTGGCTGGCAGACAAAAGCGGATTGCTCCGGAGCAAAGGCCGCACGCCTCCAGAACGTCGAATATCCAATTATCGAAGCCAGACATCCCACCTTGGAAATGGTGCCGTTTCCAAAGAAACAACCCCAGATTCGGAGGTCTACAGGGCGCTACTGGCGCGTGCGCCAATGCGCGCTTCTGGGCTAGATTATTTGAAAAATCGTAAAATATCGGAAGAATTGATTGACCAATTCTCGGTTGGCCAAATGCCAGCAACTAGTTTGGTTCAAGAACTGGTTGAGGAGTATGGATTCGAACGAATTAGAGATAGCGGGCTCTTGACTAAGAAATCCACACGGGAGAGGTTTTGGCCAATCTTGCCACCAACCGCTATTTTGTTTCCTTTTATTGAGAGTGAAAAAATTACCTATTTTCAATCCCGGAGCGTCGACGATGCTGACCAAAGTAATCGTTGGCGCAACCTGAATCACCGCCGTAGGCGTCTCTATAATTCCGATGCGTTGAGAAACAAAAAGGTCAAACGATTAGCAATCTGCGAAGGCGTTCTTGACACCCTTTCTTCTGTTCAAATGGGTTGCGAGGCGATCGGTTTTATAGGTGTATCGGCATCCCTTTCCAAGGACGACATGATATCCTTGCGTGGAAAGCAAGTAGAGCTGTTCCTAGACTGGGACGAGGCTGGAGACGCAAGAGCGTCAAAACTCAGAAAAGAGCTTGCAAGATTTGGCGTGGCAGCGACACGAAGAACCGCTCCTAGAAGTGGTGCGACAGATGTGAATGCACTTCTGCGTGAAGGAAAGAAAAAAATATGAGTGTCCTAGAACGGCTGCTGCAACCAGAAAACCTGAACTATGCATGGACCAAAACAAAAGCACTAATTCGGGCGGCTGATGGCTTTGTTGACAGCGCAGAAGTAGCCGCATTCGAAATCGACTTGGAGCAGAGTTTACTAAAGATACACCGCCAGTTTGAACGCGGATCGTACAAGTTAAAAAAGTTACGTCCGTTACCTCGCCCAAAAAAGATCTCTGAAGAAAGGCCGGATGACCGTCAGTATTATCACATTGCGATTGAAGACCAAGTCGCATGGATTGCCGTTGTAAACGCATTAGGACCGGAACTAGACCGGATGATGCAGCCTTGGAGTTATGGCAACAGGCTGTATCGACCGGCTTGGTACGAGCCAGACGAAGCTGGGCAGTCAAAGCTTGAAATCGGACCGTATAGACACGCAAGCGGTCACCTTTACCGGAGGTTTCAACATAGTTGGCCGCTGTTTCGTCGACACGTCACGCTGACCGCGAGGATGATGGCTCGAAAATCAAAGCTCAATCGGGATGAAATGGACGTAGCGGACCAATTGGCGGAGGCGACGGCAGAACGCGAAGATTTAGTCTACTTTAGGAAAGACTGGTGGAATAAAGACCCCGCCTCAAGTGAAAAGAGTGAGCTCTTTCATGCGTCAATTGACCTTGAGAAATTCTACCCGAACTTGAAAGTGGATGCCGTTCTAAAGGGGCTGAACTTGGCTGGGGCGCTCAATGATCCGAAGATGAGCAACCTACTCAATTCGATGCTGAACTTTAAGCTCGACATGTCTGGAATGACGAGCCAATCACTTAAAAATGTAAAACCGGAATTCAACGCACGGCGTTTTCAGGGTCTCCCTACTGGACTGTTTGTATCGGGATTTCTTGCAAATGCCGCCATGTTGCCAATTGACAAGACCGTCGCCGTCAGACTCCGTCAGTGCAAAGACGTTGCTCACTTTCGTTTTGTGGATGATCACACAATCATCGCGTTTGATTTCAATACGCTATGCGATTGGATTGATTGGTACGAAGAACTACTCAGCAGCGCTGGCATCGGAGCCACAGTTAATGTGGAAAAGTATGATCCACCTGAGCTAGCCGCGTGGATGGGGAAGCGAAGAGAGGACAAAACCGCAGAGCAATCGGCCGAAGAATACAAAAAGGCAGTACAGGAAACTCGCTTGGATGGAAAGAATCCGACGAAATTGATGACCAAGACACTGGCGCAAGTCTCCGCTATTGCCACGACTGACATTCACATTCTGGACGACGATGATCTAGATGAGCGCCTTACAATGCTTGAGTGGCTCCTGCTCGCCGATATACCAGAGCGTGAGATTCGCCCTGATACAAGAGCTTCGTTTGCAGCAGGGCAGATTGCATCTTTAGTGCCCGTACTTGTTCAGGAGGTTGACGGCGTTGTTGACGTGGCTAGGCGGCTTGCCGAGCATCAAAGCCGCAAGCCGGACCCGGAAAGATCAACAGAAGAGGACCTTGAACAATACAATTCGAAATTGGGCAAGTTGAAGGACCAATTCGCAAGCTTGACGGCAGGACAGGAGGTCTGGGAAAATAAGCTGCTTAAGCGGTGTTTCGTGCTGCTGCTCCAGTCGCTGCGAGAGCATCCCGGAAAAGCTCGTCTTTTTTTTCGTATCCATCAATATTGCCAATCCACGGGCTACAGGGGCATCAACGAGATTTCAGACTGGCTCAAGGAAACGCGTGCTGAGCAACGAGAGACTTGGGCAGATTATTACACGGCATTGTCTTTACAGATAATGGCCAAAGCAATGTTAGCGTCTGCTGCCCGGCTCATAGCCTGCGATTGTTTAAGATCTGAAACAAAGGCAGCCGAAAGTTACCTCAAAGACATTGCGAGCCTCGACATTGGTGTGTTTGTTCTGCCTGTAGACCGCGAGACATGGTTCCAAGCTGTTGGTCGGCGCGAGTTCGGAGTCGCTCTCTTACAGGTTGCTGAACTGCTAACACAGAATGGGTATCAGGGCCTTGCTAGGGATTTAAGATCTCTTTCGCAGAAGTTTGTGCCGGTACGTCCCGCTAGTCCTGCCAAGGCTTGGCTCGAATCAACGGGTTGGTCCGCAGGCGTGTGGGCTCACCTTGCTGAAAGCATTGTCGGCAACCATTCACATCCTTCGTCTGCGTGGTTCGCTGTTTCTAGAAGCTTTGACTTTAGTGAGAAACTAGATCTCATTTCTGCCCGCCGCTTTCCTGAAGCATTTCCTGAGGATGCTTGGAAAGAACTGCTTTTTTCTTCTGAGGCGTTGCCACAGGACGACTCAGGCTGGTTGCGTCAGGTCATTGAAGGAAATGCAGCGAGATATCTAGAGGCAAGGCAAAGCTCAAAGAACGCGTTTTCTCGTACAATACGATCCATGGATGCGGCTAAAACGCAGTATATCTCTCTCATAGAATGGACAGAAAAACTCAAGGAATTAAGTCCCTTCGACCCGAGACGAAGTGAATGGACCGCCCTCGAGATTGTCAGACGGTTGCTTGATGATGCCAAAGAAGCTGGTCACGACCTCAGTAAACTCGATCGCTTGCACCCCGCCAACGTTTTGCTACCGCACCAATGGTTCGATGTGCTGAACGAGAAGATTGGGAGTTCGAAGTTAGGTTGGGAAGAATGGCGGAATTTCATAAGTAATGAAAAGAACGGTAAGATCGTAGTGCAGCCACTCAAAGCCAGCCTACTGGATTACCGGTTCGCCAACGATTTTCGATCGGGCATTCCGTCTACGCAGCTCGAACGCTGGTTCACGGCTGTTGGGCGTATTCTTCTCGGTCTTTTGCGAGAAGATCACACCGCACCACGAATATGGAATCTCCGAGGCAACGAGCGAGTTTACCCACTTCCAAGATCTCGGATTTACAGTGAACTCGCAGTTTCTTCAGCGACCACACAGTTGCTAGATGCCTGCCTTGCTGCGCGGCCCGCAGAGACCAGAAACATCGCACTGCGACCCGATTTGTTCGCCTTGGATGATGGCGAACCCGTTAGAGATGTAGCCTTTGATCCGGACCAAATAAATGATTTGGATGACCTGATAGAAAGTGTGAACTTCGCTCAAGGTGTTCTCCAAGAAAACCAGCTTTCGGTGTCCTCAAACCGGCCGAGACAACTTATCCCTTTCAAACTGCAAGACTTCGCCGCGGGAACCGAAAATACCGAGGCTAATGACCCTATGGGAGGCGAGAATGTTGAGTGAGCATCTTCATGTCGGTGTAATCCAGACGTCGCTAAAGGCCGAAGCTGCTTGGGTCGATAACTCTGACGGAAACTGGCAGAACTGTCTAAAAATGGCGCACTATGAGGAGCTGCGTGCCAAGAGGGAAATCAGACATTTTCTCGCCTCTTTGAGAGCTCAAGGGGCACTTCGGGAAAGGGTTAAAGATGGCTCATCTCAAGAAATCCAAAACTGCGATCCTTCTCCTGATATCATACTCTTGCCTGAATTAGCTGTACCGCTCGGCTTCGAGAAGCAACTTAGGAGGGCGGCAGAACAGCTTGAGGCGATCATTATTGCTGGAATGGACTATAGGATTGTTGACGGTGCACCCGAACCGATGGTGCTGAACGAAGCCTTGGTGATTGTCCCTCGTCGTTTGAATGGGAAGCAAGTTTCCCGACAAACCAGCGTTCGCAGAGTTGGCAAAACGTATCCCGCACCCGCTGAAGACAAAAAACTAAAGAGGATTGTGGGTGGGCCAGTTTCCTTCAAATCTCACCCAACTGTTTGGATATTTGAGAGTAACGCCCTTGGCAAATTTGGGGTCGCAATTTGCTACGATTTCATGGATTTGGACAGAGTAGTTATGTACCGCAACAAAATCCAAACGCTATTCATCTTGGCTTACAATCGTGACACCACCTCATTTGATCATATGGCCGAAGCGCTTTCCAGAACTCTGTTTTGCAATGTTGTTGTCTGCAATTGTGGGCAATTTGGTGGATCACTTGCGGTAAGCCCATTTCGAGAACCATTTCGACGACTAATATACCGTCATAGTGGTCAAGAGCTGTCAAATGCGCAGATAGTGAAACTGCCATTGTGGGCCCTAAGCGACGGCCAGAAGGGTAACGCCCAGCCAGAACTTAAGAGCCTTCCACCTGGTTTCGAAGAAAACAAAGAGCTTGCGCCAAAAAGTGTGACCATATGACGTGATGTTACTTGTGCTGTCTTCGTCCGAATTCCACGAATTTAAGGGCGCTGTTGTCCTGGTACAGTCTAACATATTTCTGACCGCGTAAGCTGGCATCAATCACACGGATTTACATCCCCAAGGTAAGACTAATGGTTTTAATTGAGAATATCATAGAGAACCCAATTTTTACTCACATGCTGTCGTTTTTCCTCGGCGCTCTAGGTTCATACGTAGTTTGGTGGATCTTGAACCATAAGTGGCTTCCAAGCGTGAGGTTCGGTGAAGAGATTTGTCGTTATACTGTTGGAAACGACAAAGTGTTGTACGTCTGCGCTTTCGAAAATTCCGGGCGGCGCGACATGATTGATGTTGAAGTCGTCACAAGACTTGGAGTTAAGAAGTTCAATGATTCAGAAAGTTGGATCTATTTTAGCCTCAAGTCTAATGCCTCTCAGATTCCAGTCATTGAGCCTGGTCGCCGTGCCTTGGTTAGAATTTTTGATCAACGTCAGCCTCTAGTGTACATAGATGAACCCCCTCCATCTCTTCGCGACAAAATCGAAAATTGCGAAAACCTGGAGGATCTACTTTTGCTCAGCCCAATTTCAGAAGTCCGCCTACACGTTTTCGGGTATGACAGTTTTAGTGGGGTACGCCACCACTTTGCATCACCAGCCTATTCTAGGAACGATTTGCGTTCAGGCCGTTTTAAAGAGCTCGTTGTCGTCAAATCATGATGTAATTCGGTGAGAATCGTATCAAGCAAGCGGGGCAGACTTAGGTACTTCCAACTGCATCTGAGATATTCTACCGGCTATGAACGTTTCAATCGAGTTGAGCAATTCATGATCTGCGTCAGATCGGGATCGCAGATCATGAATTGCTCGCGAGGCTGATTCAGCGGTCGTCCATTCGACAGATTGCGAAGCGGGACTGTTCCAGCGTTCTAAAACAAAGGTTCTAAATTGTTGGGTCTCCGATTCGGTCAATAGATTCTTCTGGTAGAAAGCAATTAGTCTACGGCCAAGCTGCCGAAGACGTGGATCGGCGAGTTTTCCAACTATTTCTTGCCTTCTAGCCCAATCCGCGCGTTGAAACTCAGTCAAGAGGTCTTGATCACTCTTGGAATAGAACCCTCCATAGATCTGCTTCTCAACAGGTTTTTGACCTGCTGAAGCATCTACAAGTTTCTCTTCGTCCAGAAGGCGTGCTACACGAGCTCTAAAGTCGGGATTTGCTGCAACAATGTTCGCCTTGTTCAAGTATTTGGGTATTGGGTGTTCAATAGAGAAGACTGCAGGGTTTTTGTTGATACTTAACCTGCGGATTACCTTCGGTGAACCGTTGATTGCTCGAAGGATCGTCCTATCGTTGGCCTCAATAAGTTCAGATGGATCAGCCTTCTCGAGGTCTAAAAAAGCTGCCACCGAAGGATTGCTTGGGGAAACTCCGCAAAAGCAGCCGATGTAGGGCTCAGGAGGTCCTCCGCCAAACCGCGAAACAAGCTCAAATGGTTGGAAGTTGCTAAGCTTATCTAAGACACGCTTTTTGTCGCGGTTTTCAAGTAGGCTCGACCAAAGTTCCGGATCACCAAAAGCGATTTTGCGCGCTAGGTGCAGCGTGGCTTCAACGTCACCGAGCGCGTCATGCGCATCATGACTGTCGAACCCGTTCTCAGGGGCCAAACGGTCCAACTTAAAAACCGGTCGGCTTTTGTCGTCAGTCGGCCAGTTTAACAAGCTTCGGTTGCGACACCATACTGCATAGACCGCCGTGAGAATGTCCAATCTCTTGTTGCCGTTCATTTGTGTGGCATAGATCTTCGGTAGGAGATTTTGGTAGAATGCTTGGCGTAGGACTTCTTCATCAAATCTGATGGAATTATAGCCAACCCACGTAGCGGGCGACCATCGCGTCAAACAATCCATAATGGCCTGAGTAAACTCAAAGAGCTCCGGTAGATCCGGGTTAACAAGCTGTTCGGGACTAATACCAGTTACGATCAATGCGTACGGAGAAGGAATAATATGCGGTGCCAATCGGCACCGCAGTTCGACCCGTTCGACTTCATTAAGTCTTTCGTCTGTGAGAACCGCAGCGAACTGAAGCGGTTGATCGAATGCGACTGAAACCCCTGTCGTTTCGAAATCATAGAATACAAAACCCATGTTCTGAACCTGTTCACCCAGAGTACGGAGACGCTAAAAGGATCTTGTTTCCTGCGTTTCGACGATAACCCATGTACCTGCCAGTCGTTATGGCCCACGTATTCCTGACAACACTTGAAAGAACTGCGGCTTACAAGGCACAAAATTACGCAGCCATCCACTTGAGCTTTGAAGTATCCGTGTCTTTGCTGAAACGTCTGGTGTCCACTTCTGCGGACTGCATAGCATCAAGCGCGCGGGTTGGCCAACGACAGCTTTGCATCGTCTGAGAAAATATTGCTATCGCGCCTTTGAACTCAAGAACAAGCTCTTCAGAGGCGTCGGATTTGCCTGGCATCATAGTCAATCCGACCAGAGGCGGATTCTCAAGAGAATCTCCTGACCACACAACATGTTGTGCCAACAATAGATGCTCGCGGTAACTAGCAAGCAGTAACATTGATTTTGCTGAACTTTTCTTGAAAACGCTAACAGCCCACCTAACACCGGTGCTAACAGCGCGATGTTAGCAACTAACCAACTGTTTCTGCTAAAATATTTTTATTGACTCGATGATTCGGAGAGGCTTATCAAGACGGTAACTGATTGCGTTTTTCTGACCCAAACTCGATACTATTCAGGTGCCGCATGATACTAGATTTAGATTTGCATGATGACATCCGATATCAGCTGAAAAAGAAGCGGGTAACCTTGTCTCAAATTGCTCGCGAGCTTGGCAGATCACCCAGTACCGTCACAGCCGTTTGCCAGGGACGCGTGAAATCTCACTTCATACAGCAGGCCATCTGCCGGCATCTTGGGAAGAGCCATCCATCAGAAATTTGGCCGGATCGCTACCCGGAGCTCACCGCCCAAACGGAGGATGATGAAATGTAGCCACTTTAATGAAAAAGAGCTGAGAGTTCCCGCTCCCAGCCCTTTCTAACTTTGGGCATCATAGACACCCTAGATCTAAGTCTTTGATCCCCCTTTTCGCAGAAAAAGTCAAGCGCCTGGCGTGAGTGATCTCTTGCCAGACCGAGAGTTCTGACAATCGAATGGGGTCGCCATGACCTATATGAAACACGCTCAGCGCGTGAACCGCTGCGCATACCTATGTCACTCGCAAATCATCCGAATTGGAGGGTTGCATCATGAGTGAGCTACCTTCTCAAGGCTTTGCCCTGCCAAATCCATCCCGAAACACGCGCAAGATTAACTGGCGATCTCGTGCCAGTTGCAGAGGTACCTTGGTCCTACGACTGTTCGGGCGAAGCCAGGTTGTTGTCTACGAGAGTTTGCTCGAGTTGATGTGCATACTTTTGATCTGTGCGCGTGGAGATGTGGTCGATGTTTGGGATCAGCCTAGGCCGGTTCCGTTCCGTCTTCCGGATGGCAGCAGACACGAACACACGTTCGACTATTGGGTCCAACTGGCCAACGGCCTCCGCTACTGCGTGGCAGTCAAACCCATTGATCATGTCGAAAAATATGATTTTGATCTAAGGCTGGGCTACGTGTGCGCCGAACTACCGAGTGATTTCGCTGACGAAGTCATTCTAATGAGCGAGGCGGATTTTACGCGGGCTCAAGCTCTCAATGCCCAGAGATATCATGAATTCAGCAAGAAACCGGACATTGAAGCTGATTCATTGATCGTTCGGGCTGCACGCGAGCACCTCGCTCCGATCACATTGGCAAATCTTATTGAAGAAAGTGGGTTAGGCCGTCGTGGCTTCCGAGCCGGTTTCCGTTCGATCATTGAGGGCAAGCTGAGATCGCTTT
Source organism: Ruegeria sp. YTSC199 (assembly GCF_059609725.1). Taxonomy (NCBI): domain Bacteria; kingdom Pseudomonadati; phylum Pseudomonadota; class Alphaproteobacteria; order Rhodobacterales; family Roseobacteraceae; genus Ruegeria; species Ruegeria sp. YTSC199. Next base: position 70,109 of record NZ_JBXWMF010000008.1, on the reverse strand, counting down.
CACCAGGTAAAATTGGATTGCAAACGTTGGTATCGTCAGAGGTACCGGCATGATCTTCAACTATGATCCCACTGACACCTTCATCATATTTGGAGAGCCCTACTGGTGTTCATACCAGACCGATACTCTTTGCATCTTTGATCCCAAAGACAAAGGTTCCGGGCCACCAAAAACACTAAGTCGAACAGAAATAGGTTTTCTCAGGGGCACAAACAATTGGCGCTATATTCCAGGCGCAAGAACTCATGAACGCCTGAAGAAAGCGGCCACGGCGGGAAGCAAGGCTCTGCAGAATGCGCACCCCGAAGATCAAGAAGCAGCGATCTTCGCCTACATGGAATGCATGAACCTTGAGGCATTTCGGAGGGCCGGCGCGATCGTGCTGACGCCAACCAGCCTCAAGGCAAAGTGGCAGGAGATCGTTGGCACATTTCTCGAACAAGAGGCGGTTCGAAACATTGATACTGGTGCCCGTCGTGGCGGGAGTAAGCTACCACAACAGAGGAAACCACATGCTCCCGAAACACTGCTTAAACTCTATCGCAAACTCCGAAAAAATCACTACGATCCAGCAGCTCTGATCCCTCGCTATCGAACCGGCAAAGAGAAAAGCCTCGGCTTTTGTGCGGATACCGAAGACTTTATCAGGTGTTTTGTAAAAGCGGCGATCAATCGAGAAGACCCCAAAAATAACGCCATCGCGAAAGACGCGCGTGATGCATTGGTTGAGGAAAACGAGCGCCGCGCAAGAAATGGAGAAAAGCTCCTTGGCGTTCCCTGCGAACGCACAATAGTGCGCCGTATCGAGTGGCTGGACCCTTTCGAAGTCGCTGTCTTACGTGATGGTATCGATAAAGCGCGTTCGGACAACTCGGTAACCACGGGCGGTCTCGATCTCCTCTATCCCTTGGAACGAGTTGAAATCGATGAATGGGAAGGTGATGTTCGAACAAAATTCCAGCAGCTGAATATTTGGAATGAACTTCCAAAAGATATCCGCGACGACATTCCGGACGGGCGCCGCTGGATTTATGTCGCGATAGATTGCTCAACGCGATGCATTCTCGCCCTGTCTGTTTGCTCAAACCCAAATTCTGACGCTGCGAGGAGGATACTTGGTCAGATTCTGAAAGATAAGACCGATCTCGCACGCGCTGCAGGAGCGGAGGGCACGTGGGATTTCTTTGGCACTCCTCATTTGATCTGCACGGATACCGGCTCTGCTTTCCGCTCGAACATGTTCATTGTCGCCATCAACACGTTGGGCTCGATGATACTGTTTCCACCGGTGAAAATTCCGGAATTGCGCAGCAGAATTGAACGCATGTTCGGCACGATGGCACGAAAAATCATGCCACTTTTGCCGGGTCGCACGTTTAGCAATCCTATGTCTCGTGGAGACTACCCTTCGGAAGAGCGAACGGTTCTAACCGATGATGACCTGACACGAATTCTGACGATCTGGGTAGTTGATCATTACCATCACCATCCACATCGAGGTCTTCCTGGGCGCCAATCTCCTGCAAGCAGGTGGAGGCAACTAGTCGCTACATATGATGTGAGCGAACCCCCAGATCTGAATACGCGCAGAGCAGCTCTGGGATATGAATTCACTCGAACCCCATCCAAGCAAGGCGTGGTCCTGTTCTCCAATCATTACGATTGCAAAGAACTGATCAAGTTTCGGCGCGACAACAAAGGCAAGCCTGTTCGGGTGCGTATTGACCCTGACAACATTGGTGCAGTTTCCGTCGAAATTGATCGAACTTGGTATGAAGCACGTGCACTGAATGGTGAGGAATTAGAGGGGCTTTCCATGGCCCATTGGACGCGCGTCATGCGTGAATTGCGACAACGGCACGAAGCCGAAGCTGAACTCACTCTGCCTCAACGCAATCGTGCCATCCAAAAAATTCGCAAGATTGTGGATGATGCGCGCGAGCTCGGCGGGCTCGTTGATCCGGAATATACGGAAGATCGTCTTGCGTATCTCGAAAACAACCTCTGTGCCGGGATGATTTTCAACCATCCGGAAACCCCGCCACAGAGCGACACCAACGTTCCGTTCGGGCGAAAGATCGATCCGATCCATCCAACAGAACCGGACGTTCAATATTCTCAGATCACGAAGCCCGAAACTGAATCCGACGATCAACCGGAATGGAAACTGGAGTAGTAATCATGACCAACTCAAATCGATTGTCCCACGAAATTCACATGGAACTGGCCCGGTTGCGCAGCCGCTTCATGCCACGTCAATGCTTCAATGACTTGTCTGACGCGCTTTGCAACCTTGAAGATCATAGGCGCGCAGAAATTGCGCAGGGCCTTCACCCCGAAGCTCGCGGCATTGCCGTCATTGGGAACTCCGGCAGCGGAAAATCAACGGCTGTCGAACATCTATTTCGGAAGCATCCGTCATTGTCACTGTTAGCTGACGATGAAGAGACGGCAGACATTGCCAGTTTTCTCGTACCATCGCCTGCGACACTGAAAGGCGTAGGCATCTCTTGCTTGAGCGGGCTTGGATACCCACTCATGCGTGACAGAACTGCGGGCATCATCTGGGAATTGGTGCAAACCCATCTGCGAGAGCTTCAGGTAATGTTCCTTCATCTGGACGAGGCTCAAGATCTGATGGGATCTCAAAGCGAACGAGAAATGCTCGCTGTCGTCAACACTCTGAAGTCAGTGATGCAAAACAAGCATTGGCCAGTGAGCATAGTCTTGAGCGGCTTGCCTGATCTGCTGCCGCTGTTGAATTTGGATCCTCAGCTTGGTCGGCGATTCATACCGATTAGTTTTGGCCAGCTCGATGAAATCGACGACGGTCGAAACGTACGCTCCTTGGTTCAGCAATATTGTTCGGCCATAAGCATTGATGCCGATCCTGAGCTGACGTCCGATGACTTTACTGCTCGCTTGATACACGCTGCTGCGAATGAGTTCGGCATCCTTATTGAGGTCGTAATCGGTGCCATTGAAATATGCCTTCGTCGCCAAGAGGCCACGCTGGGCAAGCAACACTTCATCGCTGAATTTCTTCGCCGCACCGGATGTACCAACGACCTTAACCCCTTCGTTCGCAAAAATTGCTCAGCGATCAACCCTCGACGGTTACTCCCGAGCATTAAGGATTCTTCCGACGAAACCAACAATCCTGCGAAAAAGCGGAGGAAGAAATGAGGCGCTTAAGATTGTCCGTGCGCCCTTTCCCGGGCGAACCAGCAAATTCAATTGTGGGCAGGGTTGCAGCGCGCAACGGTGCCAGTTTTGCTCAGGACTTTTGTGCTGATATGAATGCTTCGTGGCGAGCAGTATCTGTTGGTGAACACTCTGAGCTTTCCGGCATGTCGGAGTTGACTGGTATTTCACTCGAAGAACTACAGCGTGATACAGTCCGCGTTCGAGGGCATCGCGCTTACAAAGTAAACGGGCAACATCTTACTAGAAAAACGCTTGATAGGGGAACGCTTAAAGTATGTCCCTTGTGCCTCGTCGAAGATCTAAAGGTAGCTGGGGAGCTAGGACGGCACTGCCGCGTGGAATGGTTGCTCAGATGTTACCAAGTTTGTCATGTGCATCGCACCCTCATGCTGAGTCTTCCGGATGCCGAATATCCAAGATGCCCTTATGATTTCTATCAGCGTATCCGAGATCACTGGGCATGCATCCGGCGTTCCGCTGAAACTGTCGAGTTGGTCAACGGCGACCTAGCTTGGGAAACATACCTTGCAAGCCGTATCAGAGGTATCGAAACAGACGCATGGTGCGACAACCTCGACTTGGATTTGATCTGTTGCCTGGCATTGAATTTGGGAACGGTCATCCGTTTTGGTGCGTCTCGAAATCCTTCCGACTTGAAACCAGGGGAGATATCTCGCGCTGCGAATAACGCCTTCAAAGCGATGAAGAATGGGCGCAAATCACTGTCCGCTGCGCTTCGTGAAGTTCGAGAGGCGTCAGGCAGTCCCAAACCAGGGTTTCATACGGATTTCGGGGCATTTGCGAGGTGGCTATATCGCGTCGATCACAGCAGTGTCAGATGTGCTGAACTCTTAGATATTGTCACTGAATTTGCGTTTGAGAATTACCCGTTTGGTGCGGGAGATGTACTTTTCGGCCGAACCTGCCGTAAGCGGCAAATTCACAATATCGCCTCTGCGGCCAAGCAGCACAGTTTGAAATATCCACGTATGACAAGCTTAGTCCTGGGTTTGGGGTTAGGCAAGGATGGTTGCCACGAGCGCATCGAATTTTCAGCGAAAAAATACGATCCAATATTGAACGAATTTGCGCAGTGTCTTCGTCCAAAACCCGCTGCTAGGAGAATTGGTGTTCACCTGACCATGTTGCAACGCTTAGCTAGCGCTCAAATTTTGAGGCCAAGGTTCGACTTTCCGACTATGCTGCCGGTCTACCACCCTGACGACCTTGATGAATTTACGGCTTCGGTATTCGAGCACACGAGGGTGGTCTCCAATATTCCAACTGGTCATATTCTGCTGATCAAGCTGTGCACACACGCCAAGTGCTATTTCGAGGAAGTCGTTCAAGCCGCCCAATCCGGTTCATTAAGTTCCCTTTGCAGGTTACCAACGGCAGTCGGAGTCCAAGATTGTTTTGCGGACCTGGAGGATTTGCGAGATCAGATTCAAGCTCCGGCGCATCAAGGATACACGAAGCAAGATGCGAAGCGCTTACTTAGAGTTAACGGTCCAACAGTCGCACTTCTAATTGAGAAGTTGATGCTTCATGCAAAAACGGTGCGACATCACCGTTCGCGTCGTCCGATGGTATTGATAACCAAAGATGACTTGCTGGAGTTTTTGCAGCAACATGTGACGTTAGGAATGATGGCATACGCCGCAAGAACGCAGGCGGTGCACGTTGCTACCAAGCTCGAAAAAGCAGGGATCTACCCGCTTCCCTTAGGTGCCAAGTTCAGCAAGATCTACGAACGCACCCCCAAAATAGAAAATCTCTTTTGTCCCGGATGCATCTCCTGAAAGCGAACCCCGGCCCGAACCTCAAGTAGGATTTCAACTATGACGCTTGTCGAGCAACCCGATTGGGAAAGACAATGACACGAAACCCGCAACGCCCGCCAACACATCCCGGTGAATTGCTACGAGAAGAGTTGCTGCCAGCGACCAAGAAACCGAAAGCGGAAATCGCTCGTTTGCTCGGTATCTCCCGCCAGCATTTGTATGATGTTTTGGGGGAGCGCAAACCTGTAACCCCTGAAACAGCTATCCGTCTGGGCAAGCTGTTTGGAAACGGTGCCGACATCTGGATTCAAATGCAGAGCGCCTATGATGTGTGGCATGCTTCTCGCGATGTGGATGTGTCCGGAATTCCGACATTAAAGACAGCCACATGAATGCGGCCGGGCGTGTTCGCAAGGACATACCGAACGGTGAATTGATGAAAAGTAGCTCCGGGCACCCATGCTCGGTGGAAAACCGCTCGGAAGGGCCTGTCACCTATCAGAAAATCAGGCTATGCCTTGGGTTGTATTGAATAATTAGCTCGCACCAACTCCTTGTACGTTGCGGGCACTGAATTTGGCAGATTGCGATGAATAGTGGGTTCCATGAAACTTTGGGTTACTGGCGCGCGTCTCTGGCGGATGGGGCACTGGGGCGAGGCCGTTTTAGGCAGAGCGATAGGAAGAATTTCATCGAACTGTCAAAAGACACCCTGCGCGAAGGTTTGCTGCCTAAAAACCAGGTTCGCAAAGTCTTTGAGGGACAGAAGCCGGATACCAAGGTGGTAGCCGTACAAATCTGGCCGATGGTCATGGCCCGGAGAACTTCCCACGGTGCGACTATATCCAATGGTTTTCCAGAAATCGTCGCACCTGTAGTTACAGAGGCGATTGTCGATAGAGACGGCAACATTCGACCTTCTCGAAACGTCATCGCGAGAGACGTTCTGAAGCCACTCCCCAACGATGTTTTTTCGCTCGGCAAGGTTGAAGATTTCGACACCTTTCTTTCTGCATCGCCCTTCTCGCCTGACGAAAACTCCCCTGTTTGGGACCAATATCTAAAACACTGTCGTGCTATGCTCGATGCCGTCTCGCCAGGGTGGCCATCTGATGATGACAATTATGTCTCTGCCGGCGTGGGATTTATGGAGGTTTCCGGTGAGGCTGCCGCAGCTATTGCGCAAGTTATCAGCCTCTATGACACGCTGCTTGGTGAAAAACACAAAGCGCCGCTGTTAGAAAATCTTGCGGGATCGCCATCAACCAAAAAGGAGCTTTCTCCTCAGACGGAAGCGAACTTCATAAATCGACTGGGACACGCCAGCGATGAATTTCCGCTCGCAGATCATCAACGTCAGGTTCTTTCATATCTCTCAACGGGAAAACCCAGCGATGTGCTTGCCGTCAACGGGCCTCCTGGAACAGGCAAGACGACAATGCTCTTGTCAGCCATTGCAGACGCGTGGGTTCGCGCAGCGCTGGAAGAAAGTGCTCCACCGGTCATCGTCGCAGCGTCCACCAATAACCAGGCAGTAACAAACATTATCGACGCGTTCGGCAAGGATTTCTCTGAAGGCGAAGGCCCATTCGCGGGTCGTTGGCTGCCAGACCTAAAAAGCTACGGGTTGTTTCTTCCAGCAAAATCAAAAGAGGCCGAGGCTGCTCGCCGGTATCAAACTGAGCGGTTCTTCAGTGAACTAGAAAGCCATGACTATGTTCCCCGCGCCAGAGACGCTTTTCTGGAGGCAGGGAAATCGGCATTTCCTGACCTTGAAAATCCAGACGTGAAAGAGATCGTTTCTTCCTTGCACAAGCGGATTACTGAAGAGGTTGCAAAGCTGTCTGATGCGGACAAGGCCCGGAAATGGGTTGAGGAGGCAACATCAAAAGTTGCTAATCTGTTGGGCGATGATGCCGAGACAGCTTTGCTGCAGCTGGAAAAAGCTATGCAGGACGGCGCTGCAGAGCTTGAGCGCCACAAAGCTTGGGAATCTGGCTGGGCCAAACATGAGGCTGATGAATCTGTCTTTCTCGCAATGTTCAACTTTCTTCCATCTGTGGCTCGAAAAAGAGTGATGAAAGGGCGTGTTGCGCTGGAAGCCATCGGCTGCACGCTGGATTTCTCCGGTAGTCGTTCGGTTGAAAACATTGGGAATAACCTTCGAGATGCGGTTCGTGTTGCACAGGAGGCAGCTCAATCCTCCGGCACCAGATATGAGGCAGCCCGATCTGCGCTAGACAATCTAGATCAGGCACAGAGAGCATGGGCGCGTGCAATAGAAAATCTGAAAGCACCGGTCGTTCCAGTGACTGATGCAGTGGACGTCGATAGGTTTGCCGATTGCCACACCCGTTTTCATCTTTTCCGACTGGCTTGCCACTATTGGGAGGGACGGTGGCTTCTGGAAATGGACGATAGCCTGGACGAAATCGTGGCCTCGCAACGAAAGACCGGGCGGAAAACAATCGAACCACGCTGGCACCGCCGTATGATGCTGACGCCCTGTGCTGTCTCCACGTTTGCGAGCTTGCCAGGCAAAATGAGTTTTGGTCTCAAGTCCGGCGGTGAATGGGGCACAGGCTATTTGTTCGACTTCATCGATTTGCTGATTGTTGATGAAGCCGGACAGGTCTTGCCGGAGGTTGCGGCGCCGTCGTTTGCTTTAGCGAAGTGCGCCTTGGTCATTGGGGATACTCAACAGATTGAACCAATCTCATCGGTGTCCAAAGCTGTCGATATCGGCAATCTGCAAAGTGCGGGTTTTCTGAAAGAGACCTATGCTGAGACCGATTTGGCGACACTGTCAGCTACTGGCATGCGTAGTGTTGACGGCAGTGTTATGCGCCTAGCCCAGCAAGCGTGCGCCTATGAGCCCTACCCAGATCTAGAGCGAGGGCTTTACCTGTTCGAGCATCGGCGCTGCTATGACGAAATCATCAATTTCAGCAACAAGCTCTGCTACAAAGGATCGCTCAAACCGATGCGAGGCAGTGCTCCCGAGGGTCGCGCAGTACCGTCGATGGGGTACCTGCATATCGATGGTATGGCTCTGAGTTATGGCGGCAGCCGCGCAAACGCGACTGAGGCTGCAACAATTGCAGACTGGCTCGCGGAAAATCGGCACGATCTTGAGAGTCAGTATAAGAAAAAGCTCGAAGAAATAGTCGGTGTCGTCACGCCCTTCGGGCGGCAGGTACAAGAAATCAAACGCGCTTGTGCTGATCGAGGCATTGACGCGAAAATGACCGTTGGCACGGTTCACTCGCTTCAAGGGGCTGAGCGACCGGTCATCCTATTCTCACCAGTCTATTCCAAACACGCCGACGGGCATTTCATCGACATGTCGCCAAGTATGCTGAACGTGACCGTATCGCGTGCAAAAGACAGCTTCCTCGTCTTCGGTGACATGGACGTATTTTCGTCGGCTGCGAAGGGTACGCCCAGATCGGTCTTGGCTGAGTGCCTGTTCTCTCGGAGCGATGGGGTGCTTGAGTTTACTGCGCAGCCGCGCTCCGATCTTCAGGATTCAAGTCACCCGCTTTCGACACTAAGAGACGCAGAAGAACACGATCGGTTCCTGAAAGATGCCCTGTCCACAGCCCGCGAAATGACCATCGTCAGCCCATGGGTCATTGCCTCAACAATGAAACGTACTGGGTTGCTCGATGCCTTCCAAAGTGCGGTGGCGCGCGGGGCAGAAATCGATGTCTTCACGGATCCTCTGTTGAACCAGTTGAAGTACGATGATGGCGTAACACAGCTGGAAGCAGCAGAATCGGCGCTGCAGGAAGTGGGTGTTCGTGTTCACGAGGTGCGACAACTGCATAGTAAAATTGTCATCGTGGACGCCAATAGTCTTTGCATTGGATCTTACAACTGGCTGAGCGCTGATCGAAAAGGCCGATATGCACGCCATGAAACGTCAATCGTCTACAATGGCTCGCATCTTCAAAGCGAGATTGATGTCATCAAGCAAAGCCTAGGTGCCCGCGAGAAACGCTAACTCCTCCGCGAAGTCACTCTTTTTTACCCAGTCTGCCGTGCGCTGGCGGGGTGGTTTCGCGCTTTCTGAAATCTGCGCTTTTTGATCTGGTGAAGCGACATACTTTCTGTCGAAAAGCGCCAATCTTTTGTCGATGCAATGAGGCTAACTTGCTATAATCTAATGGTATTATGAAAATTTAGACGCCAAACTTCGTGTCATCTTACAAATAACAAATATTTACACGGATTCGTGTAGATCGCGTTTCGTGACGTGCGGCTTGCCGGAAGCAATACGGAAGCACTGTGACATAGATTGAAGTGTGCCTATTGGATCACAATGGTATAGCGTCGCGATAGCTTTCGGACACGGGTGTGCAATCTCCCGGACAAACTCAAGCGGGACTTGAGCAGGTCAGGCCACCAAACGGACCTTCGCTGCGTTTGCAGCACTGGGCCTGAGTGACGGCGGCAATGCACAGGAAGCAGACCTTTGATCAACGATGCAGTGTTTTCGAGCCTTGGACAGTCGCTATGCGGACTTAGCTACCGTTCACCGTCCCCCGAACTGCCCACGCCCGAGCCGCAAGCAAGATCAACCCGTCAGGGTCAGTCGGCAATGTTTCAATCAAGCGATTTTTCAACTTCTGGCGCGCTGCATCATCCAGAGACGCACAATAGCCCGGCGCTGGCGCAATTCCGGAAAGGAAGGGAGTCCAATAGTCATCAAAATCCGCGAACGGTGTCAGAATGTCGATAGGTGTAGTCTTAACATCTCGCAATCCGGCACTTGAAAATAATTCGGTCAGTGCAGCGGGACGGCAAATCGGGAATCGGACACCTTCATCTTTGTCACGCGCGGTTGGGTCGAGCGCGATTGCTGCGTCCCAAAAATAGCGCATAAACTGAACATGGCCCGAGTAATCCCAAACATACGCGGCAACGGTTCCACCTTTATCGACAGACCTGACAAGCTCCGCTAACGCCTTTTCCTTATCCGGGATAAAGTTGAGAACGAGGCCCAACACGGCCACATCAACTGTACAGTCATTTACCGGGATGTTCTCGCCAGACCCTTGCTTGAAGGTTGCGCGTTTGTCGTCAATTTTTTTTCCTGCGAGGGTAAGGAAACCATCTGAAGGTTCGACACCGATAACTGACGCAGGGTCATGACCTTCCAGAATTTGCGATGTAAGCGCACCAGTCCCGCAGCCAAGGTCAAGCCATCGCAATCCGCCTGGAATGTCGAGCCAGGATAAGAACTTTTTGCCCGTTTTCCTGCTCCATCGGCCGACGTACATTTCGTAGGCGTCGCCATCGCTCCATTTGTCCCGCATAGTCTCGCCCTATGAGTGATTTGAATGAATTAAAGGGTAACACATGCAGGCTTTGGAGTCCGCTTTGGGCTCGAAGCCGACATCCGATCATTTCACTCAAACAATGACGGCATCTAGGCGACCAAGGTCGACAATGCGCGGAGAGCAGACAAATGCACCCGCAGCACGCAGTTCTCATAGCAATGGCGGCTCAGGGCTCAAACTGCACAAATGGACAAGGCACAAATGAAGGCGGGTGCTCGTCACGGTTTACGCTATGAACCGATATCTGTTCTTGGCTTCATGCAGCTTGTTTGCCGCGCGCTCAGGGTCAGCATTTATGCTTTCTGCGAGCCTGCCTCCAACACTTTCCATGAAATCACTCAACACTCTTTCCTGAGTGTCCTCCAACGCGGCCAGCGTGATGCCAAGGCCCGCCATTTGCGCTGATATCAACCGGATTTGCTCGGCACGATGTACGTGCTTTATGTTGGTTGCGTCGATGTGGCTGCGCATTTCCTGCAAGTCATCCTCTGACGATCCAGCAACCAAGTCCCAGATTTCATGGTTCGACCACCGGGCACGATTGCTATCATCGGGATCAGGTTCACAGTAGCGTATCTTTTGAAGTGCCTCCGTGATGACATCCCCGAACATGGCATCGAATTGGGGCCACGTCCTGATCTGCCAACGATCCTTAAGTAAATCCTTCCCAGTTCGTATCTCTACGCGCCAAACGCGGCTAGTGGACGGGTCAGATGGGTTCAATAGGGGTAAACTATCCCGCTCAAGGTTGGCGTTCCAGATGTCCCACCAGATCGGCTTTTTCTTATCAACCACTTCGCGACGCTTGTCGTAAATGATGACTCGCCGTCCCGGCATTTTACCGACCGTGGCGGATGTAAACTGACCAGATTTACCGTTGCTACGCATGTCATCTTGAGCGGTAAGATAGTCAGCGCGGTTGGTGTGGCTGTGAGTAACGAATTGCTCGGGAACAAGTTTAAATTTCGGTGCCAGTACATCAACGCAGAAATCGGCACGGCTGATACTGACTTGATGCGCTTCAAAGCGGATACCGAGCCTCGTTAGGGTCTTATCTATATAGGATCGTGCGTACCCGAGACCTTGTGTTGCAAGAAGCGTTGAGCCAACGGAGACCCGAATACCCCAAGGGTCGCGCGCATTAGGTTTTTTGAAGAACCAAGTAACTTCCAGCGGCCCGCCTTTGAGGATAAAGCGATATCCGTTGCCGCCGTGTGGCAAAAGATCAAAATCCGCGCTGCCGTAGCTAAATGGAACAGGATGTCGCTCTTCTTCGGCCTTCTCTCGTTCGGTACTCAACAGGTCGAATAGTTCTTGAGAGATGTTTGCCTGAATGGAAAGTGCGATTGTGTCGAATCCACGAAGTACAATTTGCATTTCATAGTCTCCTTGGGTTCCGGTATTTCCAGAGGGGGGCGCTACAATCACCCCCCTCTTTCGGCGGACGCCGCGCGATTTGGTTTAGGTTTGGAAAAGTGCGGGCGCTGATACGCCCTTCGATAGTGCCTCCGGCGGGGCAGCTATTGTTTTGGGGCCGGGCTGCGAGCCCGGCGGATGTTATTGGCTAGATGCGGCCTGCTTCCGCGAAATCCAGTTTTCTGCACGCTCTGCACATTTAGCGACGTTGAGTAGTTCATTGTGAGAGAACGCGCTGGTGGTGCGCCAATCGCCCTCCCCGTTCTTGTAGGACCGCGAGAGGTCGACGGAAAAGAACCCGTCATTGTCCCAGATCGTTGCAGTAATGAGCCCGATTTTGAATTTGAAAGCGGGTTGCTGTGTCATGGTGAACTCCTATTTTGAACTGCTTGGCAGACACAGAAAGGGCGCGAGGTGGCGACACCCCGCGCCCCTGAGAGCCATCCGGCCCCAAAATCCCGCTCAGCGCTGCCAACTCTGAGCGGGCAAAACTCGAATGTTAGGAAGGTGCGGCGCTGGTATTGGCGACCCGCTTTTCAGCAATCCATTTTTGTAGATCGCGGCGTGTGTAGCGGACAGAACGACCGGATACTTTGACGAACATTGGACCGCCTCCCCGGACCCGCCAGTTTTGCAAGGCGCGTACGGAGTAACAGAGGTAGTTTGCGGCTTCTTTTTCGTCGATGAGCCGGTCGAAGTAGTCAGGATCAGGCTGTGCTTGCATGGTTGCCTTGCTGCATATTGTTTCGTTGCAACCAATATGCAGCGTAGGCAGGTCTCAATCTAATGTCATATATGGCTCAGAATCTGTCCATTTATGACATCCCCTATTTTTTAAGGCCGAATAGACGCAATGTGGCATTGCCGATGGTGTTAGATGTCGGAAATTTGTGGCTCTCTTCAATCCAGAAAAACGCGTAAAGGAAACTAAAGAAGTCGCTTTTATACGGCCTTTCCTCGTCCATCTCATCATAGCGATAGGTCTCCATCGGCTCTCGCCCGGTGTAATGCTGAAAGACCTTTGCGAGTTGGCCGATTGTCAGTTCCAAACTTTCGTTTTGCTTTGGTCGTGCACGGGGACGTTTGTGCTGTTCCAAAGCTTCCCCGATGAGAAATTGAAGATCGGGTAAACCGTCTTTCGAGCGATCCATGACAAACTCGCCGTAGGTGAGACCTTCATGGTCGCTGCCCATGGAGGTTTCAAAATAGTCCTCCGGTTCGTTGCCCATGCCTACTTCTTCCAATTCCCATAGAATGGATGGTGGTAGATGGGACAATTGTTCCTGGAGAGATAGCACCAATTTTTCGAGCTTGTTGTAAATTGCCCTCCGCTCTTTTGCTGGGAGTTTCGCAATCTTTCGGTCCTTGGGTTGGTAGAAACCAGAGACCCAGCTTATGTCGGAAGCAAATCCTTCGGCGACTGGCAGCGATAGGCCCATTTGCTTCCACATATACTCAACGTCGAACTCTTGTTCGGTGTTCTTATTGTCCAGCAATTGATCTGCCCTCGTATATGTTATGTAGGCGTTTTGAAATCACTTCGCCTACATAGGCATACCTATATGTAGGGCGACGCGGTTCCTAAGATCGTGCCTATGTAATGCAGAAAGTTGAACAACCCTTAGTGGTGTCGCGGGTGTACTTAGTTCAATGGGTGCATATCATCTCGACGCCCCGGGCGCCTCGCCCCATAGGAACCGCAGATTCAATTGGCACTGAAACCAACAAGCCGAACCAAGTTCACATCCGATATTGTGCTAGGGAATTTCACCGATGAATCACGCAGGTCCGAAACCCTGAATCATGGAATCACTTGCTTTGCATGGCTGTTGGATTCGATCAACAGGAAAGGCATCCAAGACTTCTGTGGATAAGTGCGCGGATAATTTGGTGTTGAGTACGCGTTTCATCTTAAAAACTAAAGGTTTCGCTCTGTTTGCCTAAAATTTAAGCAGCAAATTTCATGTTTGTTTTACAAAGACTTTTTGTGTCTTTTTTTCTCGCGTCAAAAAGAAACTCGGCTGTTGCGCGTTGTTTTTTGGCAACGCGATTGGGTGCAGAGATTTGGTGTACAACCTTACCTAGCGGCACCCGATCCAAATACGCTTCCACAAAATCTCGCCTTGAGACTCTACTCTACTGTGCGCCAGCAAAGTGACTTGGGGTTATTGAACGACCCACAAAGGGGTTGTCCGCTCATCCTTGCACAAGCACGTGCCAGACGAACCGCCACCGATCCTGCTTCCCGCTGCACCGCATCATCTGCCAGATGTGCATAGCGCAGGGTCGTGGTCAGATTTTTGTGGCCCTAAATCTCCTTAAGGGTGAACAGGTCGATCCCGTTTTACATAGCAGCTGGGGTAAAGGTGTTTTGCAGGTCATCAATACTTACGTCTTCCAGCCCAATCGGCTACCCACACCTCAACGACCGTCTTTGCCATTCCTAAGCCCGAGACGATTCAATTCGCGAGTCCGTCGATTACCGTTCTCTTGAAGCGACTTCCACGTGTTTGGCTTACGTGCTTCGCGGTGCCATCGCCCAAGGGGTTCCTGTCCTTCGTTTTCAAGAACAGCTCTGAGATTTGGCCGATGGTCTTTTTGGTTACGGCGATTATGAGGTACGCGGCCTTTGTGCGAGGTTTCTGGTGCGACCAATCTTCCAAAGTAGCTCCGCATTGAGCCGACTAGAGACGCGAACAGAATCGCTTCCGTCAATAACGCGGCCCAGAGTATTGCGGTCATGTTTCCCTCGTACTGCTATATCAATGTTACGGCGCTGCATCCCAACTCTTAACGATATTACCAGCTATCGCCATTTAGAGTTGTGACTCAACGCCAGTCTTTTGTTCGAAATTGCCAATAGTAATCAACCGCATCACGAAGGGTGCATGTTGCGACATCCTTCACTAGACGACTTAAGACCAACTCGCTGACGGCTTTTAAGGGCGCACAACGAACGTCCTTGCGCACAGCACGCGCGAGCCGAGCCGCAACTGATCCTGCCGCTCACTGGACGGCATCATCTGCCAGATGCGCATAGCGCAGGGTCGTCGTCAGGTTCTTATGGCCCATAATCTCCTTAAGAGTGAATGGGTCGATCCCGTCTATCATCGCTACCGAGGCGTATGTGTGCCTGAGGTCGTGTATACGGACGTCTTCCAGACCTGCCGCCTTACGTATACGCCGCCACGGCTTTTGCAGGTTGTTGAGCGGTCCGGTCTCTGACTCGCCCAATATGACGTAGGGGTTTCCCGGTTGCCGGGGCAGGTCCATCAGGATGTCATAGGCTTCTCTCGGCAACGGGATGCGGCGGCGTCCGGTCTTGCTGTCCGGCAATTCCAGATGGTGCGAGGTTACATAGTCCCAGCGCAGCGTCAGAATCTCACTGAGGCGGCACCCGGTGTAAATCAACAGCAGGAGGGCCGAAACCACGTATACGGTCTCTGCGCCGTCTTCCAGCGCCTCTGCCAGCACTTCGCCAAGTCGTATCTGTTCCGCGTCCGACAGGTAGCGTTTCTTTTCTTCTTCTTGGAACTTCTTGATCCGGCGCGCGGGGTTCGATCCCGGTTGCCGCAATCCCCAATCCTCGGCCAGATTGAACAGCTTCGACAACATCGCTGCCGCCCGGTTGGCCTGATAGGGGGTTTCGCGCAGCCCGTGGTGAAAGGTCACCACATCGGCGCGGGTTACCTCGGAAATCGGGATTGGGCCAAGTTTGGGGCGGATGAACCGGCGAATGACACTGTGATAGTCGCGGGCGGTGGTCGGCTTGCAATGCTGATGGACATATTCCTCTAGGAACCGGTCACAGAGACCCGCAACGGTCGGTGCGCGCCGTTTGGCCTGTCTCTCGGCGGAAGGGTCCGACCCGCGCGCCACATCGCCCAAAAGCTGCTTCGCCTGCGTCCTCGCTTCCTCGGCGGTCAGAACGCCATGTTGGCCGATGGTGATCCGCCTTGTCCGGCGCCCGGCCCGGTACTGAACCAGATAGGTCTTCTTGCCGGAAGGATAGACCCGCAGCCCAAAGCCGCGCATGTCCCGGTCCCAGACAAGGTATTCCTTGGCCTCAATGGAAAGCCCCTCTACCGCGCGTTTGGTCAATTTGAACATATCCAGAACACTCCTTGCTTCCGGAAGCTATACGGAAGCAAATGGCGGCGAATTCTGGAGTAAGTCATGAATTCAAGGCGCAACGATGGTCAACTTAAATTACTGTTTTTGCTTTATTTTTGTCAGTATAGCGAAATCTGGAGAAATACAGAGAAATGGCTCTGGCCGTTCTTTTAATCAGTGGGTCGCAGGTTCGAATCCTGAACGGCTCACCACTTTTCATAGATTGTCCTTTCGTTTTAGGGGCTTGTGGTAGGTTGTGGCGAACCTTTGTCACTGGTTCGCCAAATCTAGGGTTTAATTAGTTCTAGGACTTAGCTTGTCGACAGCGGAGTCGGCCATGCCTTTACGTTCTGCTTTTTCGGTATACAGCTGCACCAAAGACAGCGTTTTGTGACCGGTTACGGCCATGATTTCGTTGGCGCTGGCACCGGCTTCTGCCAGTCTTCTGGCGCACGCTTTTCTCAACCCGTGGGCTGAGCGTTGGGGCAGTCCAACTTGGTTGCGCTACTTTCGCATCATGTTTCCGAAGCTCTTTTCCGAGCGTATCTTGGCGGTGCCATCGGAAAGAAACCTGAGCTGCCCCTACATCAACAGAACTAACTTTCATGATCGGGCGAATGTGAAGAGAAACTCCATTCGATCACAGGAGCCATTGTTCATTTCTTTGCGCTATAGACCCCATTCTGTACCATTTGCCTATCTGTCGGCATGATCTGGGTATTGGGGTTTCTACCGCTGAGCACAGGTCGGACGGCAGGACCCACGAGTGCGCGGCGCAGGGCGAACAGGTAACACACCCAGCTGGAACACCAAAACAGGGCAGCGGTGTTTTCCAGAAGCTCGCCGGAAACAGTTACCGGAGCGGCAAGGCGGGTTACCATGGCGCACCACAGCAACACCATGGCACAGGTCAGACTGCGAGGTGCGCGTAACGAACCCTCTGATTTTTGGGATGCGGCTCGGCCAGTGAATGCCATGACCATGCCAGAGATCGCCCCAATGGTGAGGGCGTGCAGGGCATCGGCTGAAGGATAGGCTGCCGGAAGAAACCACAAAGAGCCGATAAGCAGCAGTCCAAGAGGGAGGCAGAGAAACGCAGCATGTAGCCCGAAGAGCAACGGGTTGTGCCATGTGTCGAAACTGCGCCAGAGCGACATCGCGCAAAGCAAGGAAACGGCGGCGATGATCAGCAAGGCATTTGCAAAACCGGGGACGTTGAACAACAGGGCAATCACGCTACAGGCCAGCAACGCGAGGATGATCAAGCGCAGCCCTTCGTTGTAAGGTAAGTCCAGCGCAGGCAAGCCTTGATGTTGACGCCAAGTTGAAGTGAAGGCAGGGACGGCGCGAACGCCGATGGCGGTGATCAGCATAGCAAAGCCGATCAGAACCGCGTGCACAAGGGACAGGCTGGCCGTGACATAGCCGGATTTACCGAGGGTCATGTAAGTAGTTTCGACCAGGCCCAGAGCCAGCACAGCGAAAGCAAACGGAATTTTGGCATAGGCGCCTGCGGCTACGATCCGCCAGGTCAGCAGTCCAAACAAGGCGATGAAGAACAGACCATTGCAGAACAGGATCAGGCTGAAGGGGAGGCGGTCAGCCAAGGCCGTTGTAACGCGGCCTAAAGCCCAGAATCCTATCAATAGCTTCAATATTGTGCCTTGTTCGGGGGGCTTGGCCACCCAGTTGGGCAGGGCGGTCAGCAGGTAGCCGCCGACAGCCAACGCGGCAAAGCCGAACAGCAGCTCATGTACATGCCACAGAACGTTCGGCTCAAACGCCGGGGCGGGCAGGTTCAGGCGCACGCCCAGAGGCCACCATCCGACGCAGACCAGCGCCCAGAGGGCCGCGCCGCTGAACATGGGTCGATAAGGCGCGGCCCAGAACGACTGTGCCGTCACTCTGCCGGAACGGCCCGGTCGGCGGACCAGTCCGCACCACATGCGCCCTGCAGAAACCCATCGGAAAAGCGTGCCTCCGGTGTAAGGGTTTGAAGGTCTGTGGCCGTCGATTTCGCCGAGGCGTCTCCTTGCAGAAGGGCGTGATAGGCGGCGCAGATGGCAGGGAAACCCTGCGATTGCGGAGAAAGCCGCAAGGCAGCGACACCTGCACGGGCCAGCGTGTCGGTCTGATAGACGGCGGCGGCGTGCGTGGAAGACAGGGTTTGCACACCGTTCATTGTCATGAACGGCTGACCTTCCAGCGTTTTTACCTCCAACCCGTCCGGATCGTCTTCGCAGGCAAATTGGCAGTTGTCTTTGGTGCGACCGAGCAGGCGTGCGTGATAGCAGCGGCCCGAGATCGCCAAAGGCAGGCGGCCATGGCCCCAAACCTCGATAGCAACGCCGAGATCGGCGGCGGTTTTGGCCAGCACCTCAACGCTTTCCAGTGGCAGTTCGGGGGGCAGACACACCCGTGTGGCACCCAGCGAAGCAAGCCATGTCAGCGTGCCTTCGTTGTAGACATTGACCAGCGGGCCAACCCAGAACGGCGTGTCTTTGGGAATATGCGGCAAGGCAGAGAGGTCGTTGACCTCCACCGGCAGGCCCATTTCCACAAGATCGGCGATCAGCTTGCGTTCGCGTTTCAGCGTGACCAGCGCAAGGCTGGTCAGGGCCACCTCTTTGCCTGCGTTTTGCAAGGTATCGATCGCTTCCGCGATGTGCTCCTGATAAAACGGCAAACGTTTGGAACAGACCAGTTCGCCCAAAACGACACGGGCAACAGGGGTGTCGGCCAATGAGGTGTGAAACTCCAGCCAACGGTCTTTGGACCAGAAGAACTGGGTTGGCCCTGCAGTGAGATCCATGGCTTATCTCCAGGTTTTCTTATAGGCGCCGGTGGTCATGGCCTGACCCTCGGAAAGACGGGCCAGCATGCCCTCTGGCAGCGGGCGGCCCGCATCGAGTGCATCCACGGCCGCGCGGAAATTGCGCACCACCTGCGCCACGTAAGAACGGGACCGCTGACGGCCCTCGATCTTGAGCGCGGTGACGCCTGCCTTTTGCAATTGCGGGATCAGTTTCTCGGCGTTCAGGCTGACCGGGTCTTCAAACAGGTGGCCGGTTTTTTCACCTGCACTGAAACACCCTTTGCACAGGGTCGGGTAGGGGGCGGCTTCATCTTTGTTGACGCGGTGAATGATGTAACCGCCCAGACGTGCATCCAGCACTCCGTTTTCGTCGCGGTACTCCACATGGCTTGCCGGAGAGCAAACGCCATTCATATTGGGCGATTTGCCGGTGGCATAGGACGACAGCGAACAGCGGCCCTCGGCCATCACACAGAGACCGCCGAAGACGAACACCTCGGTCTCAACCTCGGTTTCGGCGTTGATCGCGGCGATTTCGGGCACCGAGAGAACGCGCGGCAGCACCACTCGTTTTACTCCAAAGGTTTCGGCGTAATAGTTGATGACATCCGCATTGGCGGCGGCGGCCTGTACCGAGAGATGGCGGCGCAGGTCGGGATGGTGGCGCGCGGTATGGGCCAGAAGACCGGCATCGGCAAGGATCACCGCATCGGCCCCGCAGGATTCGGCGTCAGCCACGGCGTGGTGCCAGATCGCCTCATGCCCGGCGCGGGGAAAGGTGTTGATGGCGACCAGGACCTTGGCGTCATGCTGATGGGCAAATGCCACGCCCTCGCGCATTTCTGTGCGGTCAAAATTCAGGCCCGGAAAATTTCGGGCGTTGGTTTCATCTGCAAAGCCACAGTAAACCGTGTGTGCGCCCGCCTTGACAGCCGCGCGCAGGGCGGCGGGGGTACCGGCGGGACAGACAATTTCCATCACCATAGTTCTGCCTCTTCAGATCTGCTCAGGTTGACACCGGTTCTTCGCTCAATCATCGCAAGAACCCTCTGCATGGAATGCGCCAGGGGACCGGACAGGTCCGAGAGTTCCTGCGCGAAATCCAGTTCGGCATCATCGATGGCGTTGCGCAGGGCCAGTGCGGCAGCCGTATCGCCTTCGATCACGAGGTCGCGGGAAAAGAACAGCGCGTCCCCGTCATAGGCGCCATGAACAAGGCCCAACAGGGCGGCCAGCGGTCCAGCGATCCGTGCGGCACCGTCTGCCGGGCCGCGCGTGACTGACACACGCGGGGTGCCACCGTTCGGATCAAGGCAAATCACAAAAGGCAGGTCGGTCGGATCAAGGATGAACCGGGTGTGATCATGCTCTCCAAGCCTGCGGAACATGCCCGGGTGTTTTTGAGCAATCTTGCGGGAAAAGGCGGAAAGGATGGCCGACAAAGGGGCGAAAGGCAAAATGCGCAACGGATAGGTGGCCACCTGCGGAAAGCGCGGAATCTGAGGGGGCGATTGGGACAAGCAGGGCTCCTTTGGCACGGTCGACACGTCTCTTGCCGGCCACTCATAATTGTTTGCGCGCTTCCCCAAGTTGACCATTGTCAATTTCGCTGTGGAAATTCGCTGATAGTCAGGCCGGACTCTCTTGAACAGGAACTCCCGTGCGAACGTTGCCCTCCTTCCCCAGCTTGCGCAGTTTCCTTGACTGGTGCCGGGACGCCGATCAGTTTCTGACAGTTCCCGAACCTGTCTCTGTCCTTCATCAGATGACAGCGGTTCACCGCAACGTGCTGGAACGTGCGGGTCCGGTGTTGCAGTTCGATTGTCCGGTGATGGGCGCAGGTATCGCTTCAACAATGCCGGTTGTCGCAAACCTGTTCGGGACAACCGAACGCGTTTGCGCCGGGCTTGGGATTAAACCGGACGAACTGGACGAGATGGGCGCGTTTCTTGCAGCGCTTAAATCGCCGACGCCTCCGGACGGGGTGCGTGATGCTTTATCGCGCTGGCCGATGCTGAAAGCTGCCCTGGCGACACGGCCAAAGATCACAAAGTCCGCCCCGGTCCAACAGGTTGTTCTGGAAGAGACGGATATCGATCTGGCGTCCATACCGGTGCAGACCCATTGGCAGGGCGATGCGGCACCGCTTATGACCTGGCCGGTGGTCATCACCCGGCCGCACGGGTCCGATGCGGGCAATGTCTTGTCCTACAATGCGGGCATTTACCGCGCTCAGGTGTTGGACCGGGACAAACTGATCATGCGATGGTTGCCCCATCGCGGTGGCGCGGCCCATCACCGGAGCTGGGCGAAACGGGGCGAAAAAACCCCTGTCGCCGTTGTTCTGGGGGCAGACCCGGCCACGCTGCTGTCTGCGGCGCTGCCACTTCCCGAGACCGTGTCGGAAATGACCTTTGCGGGTGCGCTCAACGGGGCCCGCCCCCGCTTTGTCGCGGCCAGGTCGGTGCCCTTGATGGTTCCGGCCGAGGCCGAGATCATCCTCGAAGGTTGGGTGTCGCCGACGGATACAGCGCCGGAGGGGCCGTTCGGAGACCACACCGGATACTACAACCGGGCCGAGCCTTTCCCGGTCATGCAGGTCACGGCCGTTACCCATAGGCAAGACCCGCTTTATCTGTCCACCTATACCGGTCGCCCCCCGGATGAGCCCGCGATCATAGGCGAGGTTTTCAACCGTCTTGCGCTGCCCACCATTCGCGCGCAAATCCCCGAGATCCGCGACCTCTGGCTGCCGCCCGCCGCCTGTTCGTACCGCATGGCCGTTGTCAGTATCGACAAACGCTATCCCGGTCAGGCGCGCCGGGTGATGATGGCGCTGTGGGGGATGCTGCCGCAATTCAGCTATACCAAGATGATCGTGGTTGTGGATGACGACATCGACCCCGCAAACTGGGATGACATCGCCTGGGCGCTTGCCACGCGAATGGACCCGGGTCGGGATGTGATGACGCTGGAGAACACGCCGATGGACTATCTGGACTTCGCCTCTCCGCAACCGGGGTTAGCCGGAAAAATGGGCATCGACGCCACGACTAAAATCGAAAGCGAAACCACCCGAGAATGGGGAACCGTGATGAAAACGGCAGACAAAGACGCGGACTTTGCCGCCGATCTTGTTTCCCGTCTGATGAAAGGAGCGGCGTCATGAGCCAACACCGTGTGATCCTGGGCGTGGCCGGAGCCTCGGGTGCGGCACTCGGGATGTCGGTTGCGCGGCAATTGTCCGGATTGGACGTCGACATCGACCTTGTCACCAGCAACGCAGCCAAACGTACGCTTCTTGAAGAGTGTGGGGGGGATGCGTTTGAGACCCTCAGGGGATTGGCAACCCGCCACCATTCCATTGACAACATCGGCGCCAGCATTGCGTCGGGATCGGTCCCGGTGGCGGGGATGATCGTGGCACCATGTTCGATGCGGTCACTGGCGGCAATCGCGCATGGTCTGGATGACAACCTGTTGACCCGTGCGGCCAGCGTTCAACTCAAGGAACGCAGGCGTCTGGTCCTGCTGACCCGCGAAGCGCCGCTGACATTGGTACATCTTCGGAATATGACAACCGTCACCGAAATGGGCGCGATTGTCCTGCCGCCTGTACCGGCCTTCTATCTGAAACCGCAATGCGTGTCGGATATCGTCAACCAGATTGCCGCCCGCGCGATCGATCTATTGGGAGTATCCGCGCCGGTGGCAAATCAATGGGCCGAAGCGGGATTGATACCTGGCTCTAGTGCTGAGCCTTTGCGGTTCTGAACAGCAGCAGAAAAACAAACACCGAACCGATCGAGGTTGTCACGATCCCCACCGGCAACTCCTGTGGCGCCAGAAGAAGCCTGCTGAGAATGTCGGATCCCGTCAGCAAGGCCGCGCCCACAATTGCCGCGGTGGGCAGAAGCCGGTTGTGCAGCGGCCCGGCGATGCCGCGGGCAATATGAGGCACCATCAGGCCGACAAAGCCGATCACACCCGCGACCGAGACGAATACGGCGGTTGCAAGGGCCGCAGTGAAGAACATGCTGAACCGCAGGCCCTGAACCGGTACGCCCAGCGTTGCGGCGGTCAGGTCTCCGGTCAGCAGGGCGTCCAGCCAGCGGCTGCGATACAGCGAATAGGACAGGATCAGCAGCAGGCCGACGCAGACCAGCGGGAAGGTTTCCCAGCGAGCCAAACCCAGCCCGCCCAGCATCCAGAAGATCACCGAATGCGCAGCTCGGCTGTCGCCAGCGAAAATCAGATAATTGGTGATGGCCGAGAACAGGAAGGAAACCGCCAGACCGGCAAGGATCAGTTTTTCCGGTGCACTTGTGCGCAAGGCGTGCACCAGCGCAAGCACGATGCCCGACGCCACAAGGCCGCCGCAAAACGCCGCCAGCGGCAAGGTCCAGAAACCCAGAATATCACCAGTCACGGTGATGACGAACACGGCTCCGGCTGCCGCGCCCGAGGACAGACCAAACAGGAAGGGGTCGGCCAGATCGTTGCGCGTGGTGGTCTGCAGAACCACGCCGACAATCCCCAGCCCGGCACCGATCACTGCCGCGAACAGGGCGCGGGGCAGGCGCAGGTCGAACACGATCCGGTGCAGCGCGGACATCTCTCCGTCGATCATCCCGGTGCCCAACAAAACAGCGTTGAATGCGTCTGTCGCTGGAATGGATGTTGTTCCGTAGACGGTCGAAATCAGCAAAAGGGCGGTCAGAACGACCGCCCCCAGCACGAGCACAAGGCTCAATCTGTTCATATCAGTTGAGGCCCGGGTGCATGGCTTTTGCCATTTTCGAGATCGCCTCGATATTTGCCGGTCCAGGGGTCAGTTCCTCGTACCGCAGGCCGATCCAGCGCTCGTTTTTCACGGCGTCGGTTTGCGACATCACCGGATGTTCCTGCAGGAACTTGAACGTATCTTCTGCACCATTGCCGGTTTGATAGTCCAGCAGCACCAGGAATTCCGGGTTTGATGCGGCGACAGCCTCCCACGAGGTGCGGCCCCAGCTGGTATCCATGTCATGGGTGACGTTCTCGCCGCCAGCGGCCGCGATCATCGCATCAGGAATGGCGAATTTTCCGGCGGTGAAAGGGGCGTCGGCCGGACCATCCAGCAGGAAGACCCGCGGTTTGGCCAGATCGGCAGTCTGTGCTTCGATGGCCGCCAGATCCTTTTTCCAACCGCCGACCAGGGCTTCGGCCTTGTCGTCGACATGCATGACCTTGCCCAGACGCAGCACATCGTCGAACAACAGATTCATGCTGGCTTCGGGGCGATCCTTGTCCAGATGCACGCAGCTTTCGGTCAGGATCATGGTCTTGATGCCAAACGGCTCCAGCGTGTCGGGTGTCACGTCGCCGCCGGGTTTCATGCCGTAATACCAACCGGCGAAGAACAGGTCGGGTTCAGCCGCAACCAGATTTTCAACTGTCGGGTATTTCGGCGCAAGTTCGGGGATGTCACCGCGCAGGGTGTCGAATTCGGGGCTGGTCTTGTACCAGCCGGTGATGCCGGTCAGGCCCACGATCTTGTCCTGCAGGCCCAGGGCAAACGCCATGTCGGTCATGTTCATGTCATGAACGACCAGCCGTTCTGGTTGAGATTCGAAAACCAGCGGTTCGCCGCAATTGTCTACCGTCACTTCATGCGCGGAGGCGCTGCCTGCCATGGCGGTGATCAGGGCCGCAGACCAGATATGTTTCATTGGGGGGAGTTTCCTTAAGTTAGTTTGAAACGGGGGTTCTTCGGATATCCAGCGCCGGGATCACACGGCCTTCGTGCTGGAAACACAGGTAATCGACGCCAAACGTGTCGCGCACATGCGCAGGCGTCAGCACTTCGGCCACGGGGCCGAAACTGGTCAGACGTGTGGATTTCATCAGCGCCACGTGGGTGGCAAATTCGGGGATCATGACCAGATCGTGCACGATCATGACCACCGTGATGTCCAGTTCGGCCACCAGCGACAGCATTCGCCCCTTGGAGTCCGGGTCCAGATGGTTGGTTGGTTCATCCAGAAACAATAGCGACGGATTTTGTGCCAGGGCGCGGGCGATATGCGCGCGCTGGCGTTCGCCACCGGACAGCAAGGCCATCCGTTTGTCCGCCAGTGCGCCCAGCCCGGTCAGGTCCAGTATCCGGTCAAGCTCGACCGCGTGACCTTCGGCGGATCGGTCTGAGCGGATCGGAATCTGACCCAGCGCTACATAGTCTCGCAGCAGCAGCCGACCGTCCGGAAACTCCTGCTGGCTGACAACGGCGATCATGCGTGCACGGTCTTTGGACGACATCTGTTTCAGGCTTCGCCCATCGACAAGGACATCCCCCAGAACCATCTCGGCTGCACCGCACAAAAGGTTCAGAAGCGTTGTTTTCCCGGCCCCGTTCGGCCCGGCTATGGCCAAAATCGCACCCCTGTCCAGTTCGAAGGATGCGCCTTGTAGCAGGACATCGCCGTTGAGTGCGTAGTACTCGAGGCCACGCGCGACCAGAAACGCTGCGTTTGTCACGGGTGCACCTCCACGTTCAGACGGGGCATACGAGCCAAGGTTTTGTCGAACAATGCACGCGGACGGTCAGAAGCATTGGTCCAACCGTTCCCACTGTCGTGGAATTGCCCCGCAAACTGGGCCAGAGCATCAATATCCTGCGAGGATTTGACGTCACCAAACAGGTATTGCGCTTTGCCAACAGCCTGAAAGCCTACGGTTGTTGGTCGGTCACAACCAGCCATGCAGGAAACCATGCGTATGGAAAACCCGGATGGTAGCCGGTGCGTCAGCGCCTTTCGGATCGCATGCGCGGCGTCCGTGCCGTTGCAGGTCTCGCAAATCAGCAGGAAGTGTTCGGGATTGTTTGCCATTGCCCGCTCCGCTTAATGTCGAAGCGAGGTGGTGGAAATGTAATAACGTAACGTGTTCGTCACTTTACCTCCTTCCGGGACGCCCCGCCCCGGGTTGGTTGAAAACATGATGGCAGGTCTCCTGACTTGCGGGTCTTGGCTTGGCCATCCTTCCCGGCCTGTGGGCCAGTGGATTCATGGCTTCGCTCACCGCTTACAGTTGCGGGGGCAGTCACGGAGTTGGCGGACCTCACCGTATTCCCTTTTCATCCCCAATTGGGGGAACCATCATCAGATTGACTGCCCGAGATCGCCCAGTGCGTCAATATGAAAGTTTCATCCTGTTCGTTTGTTACCGGCCAGGCCTGAGGTAAAAGGGTGGCCAGTGAAGGACGTTGTTCGCAAAAACTGGCTGGAATGATCTTGGCAGGGAGATAAACTCAGAACATGCGACATTGGTTTCGCCTTGCACCGATTCTGGCGCTGAGCCTGTGCGGTTCTTCTGCGCTGGCGGCACCGGGGGCTGCTCTGGATTGGTCCGACTTGCCGGACCCGTCCGTTCAGGTCTTCGAAGACCCCTACCGCGATCTCACCCCGGAGCAGTTCGACGATGTGGTTTTCGTCGTGCGCCTGCGCGGCAGGCTGTATCAGGGTGTGGGCAGCTCCAATGAGCGGCTGAAATGGCAGGAGCTTCTGGTTGAAACCGAGGAGGCCCTG
Source organism: Ruegeria sp. YTSC199 (assembly GCF_059609725.1). NCBI lineage: Bacteria > Pseudomonadati > Pseudomonadota > Alphaproteobacteria > Rhodobacterales > Roseobacteraceae > Ruegeria > Ruegeria sp. YTSC199. Next base: position 43,864 of record NZ_JBXWMF010000008.1, on the reverse strand, counting down.
GCTGCGGATGGTATCGATATCGACTGGCTACTGGACCAGCGACTTGTCGTGGCCCAGCGCCGGGATCGCGCCGGTGCGGCCGGAAATCCTGAATTTGACGGTCAAACGGTGACGTTGGCGGGGTTTGCCATTCCGGCGCCGCCCGACGCCGACGGGCACCCCATTGCTTATCTGGTGCCTCAGCCTGGGATGTGCAGCCACTTGCCGCCGCCGCCGCCCAATCAGACGATCCGGGTACGGCTGAACGGCGACTGGGAGCCCGGTTACGTCCACGAGCCGGTCCGTCTGACGGGAAAGCTGACCATCGATCCGTCAGAGCAGAATATGATGGTGGTGGATGGATTGATGCCCATGCGCGCGACGTTCCGGCTGGAGGCCGATAGCGTCGAAACCCTGGAAACACAGGGCGGCAAGCTGGAGTGGACGCAGAGCATAGCCGATCGCTTCCGTGCTGCGGGCAACCGTAAAACCGGCGCGGGGAAGGCGTCTGAGTGACGGGATCACCGGATCGGCCCCACGAACTGCCTTGCCGATCGCCTCCTGAACAAATCCGCGCGGTAAAGGCTCTGGTCTGGGATTACGTGCCCGAAAACCGCACTTCGATCCACTTGCTGCGGCGCTGGTTTGGTAAAGGCAATTCGCACAGCCGTACCGCCCTGATCCGGCGCAAGGGCGTGGCGATGCGGGCGGTCAAAAGCGAGGGCGCGATGGGTCGGCGTGCTGTGATATTCCTGTGCCCGGGTTCGGTTCGCGCGCCAGATGGGTTCACGGCTTGCTCGAGGTGTACCGGGGAGCGGGCATGATAGCCGGGTTGTTGCGGTTTGAGTTCGCCGAATACAGCAACGCGGCGATTAATGTGGACCGGATCGGAGGGCGCTGAAATGGACCAACCTGCATTTTCGATCATCTTCCCGCCTGCAAGGCGGACAGGTTCGTGACTGAAACGCTCGACGGCGTGGGCGCCCAGAGGTTTGGGACGTTCGAGGTGACCTGCATCGACGATGGCTCGACCGACGGCGATCCGTTACGCGGCGCGTACAATCGGACGCTGGTGCCCGCGCTGGATCAACTGGACGCGCTGTTGCGCAAGACTTTTGTGGTCAATGGTCGGGGGCTGGTGCTCAGGACCGATGTTACCCGACGGGCCGGGGCTATGACGAAAGCCTGATTAAGGGCGGAAATTGGGAGTTCTGGTGTCGTGTGGCGCTGCTGGGGCCGTTTGCCGTGGTCGCGGGGCCACCTCTGCCGCAGTACCGTTAGGAGGTCAGAGGCACCAATCATCAGGCGCGCGGCTCACTACTTGCGCTCCGGGTGCCCAGCCTGCAGAAAGTGGCGGCCAATCCGGTCATACGGGAAAAATACGGGCCACGGCTGCGCCGCCTTCTGCGCGCCCGGCAGATCGACATTGTCGAGTTTGCCGGGGATAACGTTGTTCAACTCACCGTGATTGATACGCTGTTCGATGTCTCTCCGATTGTGCCGGCAACGGGTTCTTTCAGCGTGGTGCCCCGGTGGAGTTGCCCGACAATTGGCGTGTCGGCATTGGCGGAAAACCCGATGGCGTCGTGTCGGTTTGCCGCAATTTCGTCCCGATCCGTACGCTGGCAATTGCGAAATGCGAATGGCAGAGCACCAAGCGGCATAACCTGACATTTGTGCATGGTAGCGCGATCCCGGACGGGGCGCAGGTTCTGCTTGGGTGGCTATCCATTCCGCATAACGCACGCCCCTATGCCGAGGCCCCGCGACAGGCGGCGCATTGGGATACCCAGCAAAGGTCCAGTTGCGAATTCGCCCAGCCCTTTCGCGAAGGCCGCATCCGTCCGCGTAGTGGTCACCCCGAAGGTGGCCCGACGATCTGGCAGACCAATGTGCGGTTGGGTGACATTGGAGAAGGCTTTGGCAAGGCCGGGGCGACGGGATGACGGTTCTGCCGGACCTGAATCATGAGGCCTTGCGGGGTATCTCGTTGTGGCGCAGCACGCAGGGCGACGACGGCGTGCTGATCGGTGGCGTGGAATACTCGAACCCGGGGATATTTGGGTCGGTGTGGTGGAGCCTCGTGCAAATTGCCAATGCCTACGGTCCCGAGGACTGGGCCGCCTATGACTTTGCTCTGAGCGCCGCGAAGCTTGGGCATGTCATCAAGAACACTTGTGGTGATCCCATTCTGGGCGACGCGCTGATGGACGAGGCGGTTCAGGCCTGGCGCTGGGCGGAACAGGGCTTTCTGTCCGAAAAGCCCGGCGCGTGCGACCCCAAGGCGGAAGCCGTCAAATCTCAGGCGCGTGTGGCTGCGGCAGCGGTGCGTGCCGCGCCAGCGGGAATATGGACCCCAGCGATGTGTTCGAAGGCCACATCCCCTGTGTGCTGCGATCCGACAACCCGGCACGGGGTGCCAAAAAGAGGTATTATCCGCGCGTCCATGTCGAATACGTGCTGGCCGCGCGGGACGAAAAGTCGGCGGACCCCAAGATTGTTACGGCTATCGAAGGTTGGATTGGCTACCGCGCCAAGTGCGCCGATCGGATGGGGGGCCGATTTTGGCCTGCACAGTACTGACACCTAACCTTGGTCGCGCGGCTGGTTGCGGTTTGGACCCGGATCGAACTGGCGGGCTGGGGAATCCGTTCTGTGTCAAGCCGTTAACGGGGATCCGCCCCCTCAGATGGCGGATGCAATGGCCGACGGGATGTGGTTTGGACTGGGCTGCAATCCCTCCAACACCAGTTTCGTCCAGAGGCTGAGGTGCCGGGATTTCCCGGACCCGTTGATGCTGGACCTGGGCAGAGCTCCTCCGGTCCCGGGGCAAATCAGCTTTGGCCTAGAAGGCGGCAAGTTGCACCAGTGGGAACGGCCCTAGACCGCTGACGCGCTATTCCGGGCCGAACAGGGCGATTGGCCCATCCATGCGCAGATATTAGAACGCCTTAGCATCGCGATCTGTGCCGAACACGGGTTCAAGCCCAACGCGATGGAATGGCTGGTGGCCTGTGCGATGGTCTATCAGCCCAGCCCGGAACCTTCGCAATATCGTGCACTTGCGATGGAAGTCACGAAACGGCAGGGTTGAACGGGCCGTAAATCGCCCTTTATCACAAAGGTGTCGGCAACCCTTTCGCGCCCCAGCGGTCTTGGATATGACGGGTGGAACGCCGCGAAAGTCTTGCCTGCGTTGAACAATCGGGAGCGCATCTATGAAGTTTCGCCGTCCGGCCCTTGCCGCCATCCTCTGTGCGCTGCCTTTTGCGGCTGTGGCCGAAACCACGCAAGACGCGCCAGGCCTGATGGTCGAGCTGAATGCGGTGGAAGAGGTCGAAGGCGCCTGCCGCCTGACATTTCTGGTCGAAAACCAAACCAAAACGTCGATAGACAGCGCCAGTTATCAGGTGGTTATTTTTGATGCCGCGGGTGTTTTCGAACGGATCACCCTTTTCGGGTTTCGGGACCTGCCGGCAGAACGCCCCCGCGTGCGTCAGTTTGATATTCGGGGCACCACCTGCGAAAACATCGGGCGTGTTCTGATCAATGGCGTAAGCAGCTGTACTGTCGGCGGTGCTGACAGTGATATCTGTGACCAGACACCAACCTTGCACAGCCGAACCGAAGTGGAGCTTTTGGGATGAGTTTTCTTGACGCCCTGCGCGAAATCCTGGCCCTTGGCGGGCCGGTAGTCGCCATCCTGATAGCCATGTCCGTGGTGACGCTTGCGGTGACGCTTTACAAGCTCTGGCAATTTGCCGCTTCGGGTGTCGGACGGCACCGGGTGCTGTCACAGGCACTGGCGGCGTGGGATGCCGGTGATCAACAGACCGCCCGCGCGCGCCTGGCCAAAAGCCACAGTTATCTTGCGCCGCTGGTCGAAGTTGCGATGGACGCGCCGAATGCGCCCGGCCTGGATCAACGACTGGATGCCGAGGCCGGGTTGGCGCTGGCCGGGCTGGAACGCGGATTCCGCCTGCTGGATACGGTGGCGCAACTGGCGCCTTTGCTGGGTCTGTTCGGTACCGTTCTGGGCATGATCGAAGCGTTCCGCAGCCTGCAGACCGCCGGGTCTTCGGTTGACCCGTCGCTGTTGGCGGGCGGCATCTGGGTGGCACTGGTGACAACGGCCGTGGGTCTGGCGGTGGCGATGCCGACCTCGATGGTGCTGTCGTGGTTCGAAAGTCGCACCGCGCGCGAACGGGTGTTCGCAGACAAAGCCCTGCGCACGGTTCTGGTGCCGGGGCAGGCGATCCCGCTGGCCGAGGATGCGCACCCTATGGCGGCCACGCCCGGACATGCGTAACCCCGCACCCTTTGTCAGACGGCCCATGGCGATGACACCCCTCATCGACGTGATCTTTCTGCTGTTGCTGTTCTTTATGCTGACCTCGACCTTTTCGAAATACGGTGAGATCGAGCTCAGCAACGCCTCGGCTGGTGGCGCAACGACGGAAGCGCCACAAGACCGTGCGTTTGTCCAACTGGGCGCAGACCGGCTGGATCTGAACGGCACGCCTGTCACGCTGGAGGAATTGACTGCGCAGGTGACCACCGGGCAGGTGCTGGTCAGCCTCGATCCTGACACCACGGCGCAGCGGCTGGTGGACCTGCTGGTTCTGCTGCGCGGGCGCGAGGGCTTGAGCGTGCTGGTGCTGGAATGATCCGTCAAAGCCGCCCCCGCCGCAAACGCGACTCGACCATTGCGCTTATCAATGTCGTGTTTCTGATGCTGATCTTCTTTCTGATCGCGGGCACGGTGGCCACGCCGCTGGATCCCGATCTGAATTTGGTCGACACCTCTGAACTGGACGGGCGCGAGCCGCCGGATGCGTTGGTGCTGCACCGGGACGGCACGCTCAGCTTTCGCGGTGCGCCGATAGAGCCGGCAACTTATATGGCCGGGCGCGACCCCGCGCCGGTGCGGATCGTGCCAGATCGCGAAGCCTCGGGCGCGCGGCTGATCGAAGTGACCGGAGAGCTGCGCCGTTTGGGCGCGGCATCTGTGTTTGTTGTGACCGAGAAGGCGCTGGAATGATCCGGGGGTCCGTCGTCATCGCGGCCCTTGCCGCGCTGCTCTCTCTGGTTTTGCACCTGATGGGGCTAAGCCTGACCGCACCCAGATTGACCCAGCAGCCGGATGACGCAGGCCGGGCGGACTCGGTCGAGCTGAGCAACAGTTTCGAAGACCTAGTGGACACTATTGCCGAACCGGTTGAACCCGAACCACCCGAGGCCCCCGAGCCTGCTGTGGAAGAACCCCCGGAACCTGCGCCCGAACCCGCTGAGATTCCGACCAGCGAGGTGCATGTGGCCTCGGACGACCCGCAGAAGACCTTTGCACCTGATACCGGCACGTCCGAAATCCTGCAGCCGGTCGCACCCGAGCCGGTCGAGGCCGAGGCGCCTGAAACTCAGGACACCGCCGACGGCGACAAATCTGCAAGCGATGATGTGGAGGAGACCCCGCCGATTGAGGAAGCAGAGGTTGCCGAAGCGCCCGAAGGCAGCCCCGAGGCCACGGAGCCGGCAGAAGAAGCCCCGTCGGCACCTGAACCCACCGAAACCGAGCAGATCGCCGCCCTGCCGGAACCATCGGAAAACCCCGTGCCGTCGGTTGCTCCGGTCGTGCCCTCGGAGCGTGAGACGATCGAGGCTGATATCCCCGCCACTCCAGCTGAGCCATCTCCTGACACCGATGAAAACAGCGAGGAACCGGAGCAGGCGCTGACCTCTTCGATCCGGCCACGCCTGCCAGACCGGCGTTCGCAGCCAGACCCTCCGGTTACGCTGCGTGGGGCACGGGATTTCAGCGACCTGCAATATCCGACACGAGAGGTTGAGTCGCCTCTGACCACCTATCAGCGCCAGGGCAAGGATTTGTTCACCTCGGGCAGCAGCGGCACACGTTCGGGCGGGCGGGGTCCCGGAAACTCGGACAGAACCAACTATGCCGGGAAAGTTCTGGTGCATCTGAACCGCGCGCCGATCGTCTATACATCGGCGCGCGGCTTTGCAGTGGTGTTTTTCATGATCAATGCGGACGGAACTCTGGCCTATGTCGAAGTCGTGGATACCAATGGCTCACCGGATCTTGAACGGGCGGCCAGGGCGCAGGTCCAAGCAGCCTCTCCTTTCCCAAAACCACCCGGAGGCGTCAGCCGATCGCTATCTTTTGTCTATTCCAGCAAATGATCCACAGATGACTTACAGTTTCTCGAAAAACAGAATGACCTCGCCCAGCCGTACGCCATAGCGCGAAACATAGGCGCGGTTCAGCAGCCGGTCATCACTCAGCAACCACATCCAGTCGTCGAAATTCACCCGCATGGTGCCGTCCTTGACAGGCAGATCGATCTTGTATTTCCAGTTGAAAGTATCCCCACGTTCGATTCCGCTGGCGGTGCCCAACACGCCTGGAGCGGTGCCGGTCCAGCTGTTTTCGCCGGTTTTGGTCAGGGTCCAGATGCGTTGTTCGGTGGCGCCGTCGTCATAGACGAAATCCTCGACCAGCGTCAGGGTTTCCCCATCCCATGTGCCGTCGATTTCGACCGTAAAGCGACGGGGTACATTGCCCAGCACATCCTGAAACTGACCGTAGGCGACGGTTTTGCCCTCAAAGAACTCCTCAAGGTTCAGTTGCCGGTCGGACAGGAAGGTCTTGGGCACGCGCGGCTTCGCCGAACAGGCTGCCAGCGCGGCAAGCCCGATGACAGCGGGGACCAGGATCAGAAACCGGCGGGTGATCATTGCAATGTCCTCGTCTCCGCCGTGGCGTCATAGCCGTTCGAGCCGCTGACATGGGTGGACTTCACCTCGGGCACCGGGCGCATGGTGGCGACCAGCTCGGCCACCTTGAGGCCGAATTTGCGCATCTCGGACCGGTTCATGATCACGCCGTTTTCGGTCAGATACATCCAGTCGGTGACATCAAGCGTGTGCCCGCCCGCATCCATGGGCAGGATGATCCGATAGGTCAGTTTGACGGTCGACCCGGAAATGGTGCCGTGACCTTCACCCACGATATCTTCCGCCGTGGCGGTGAAGGTGTTGCCAGTGCCCAGTGTCAGATACCACTTGCGGGTCATCGTCTTGCCGTTGGAATAGGTGAAATACTCGGTCAGCGTGCCGGTGTTGCCGTCCCATTCCCCGACCATGCGGGCGACAAAGCTGTTCGACATCTTGCCATTGGGGCCATAGATCAGCCCTTCGGAGAGGATCTCACCGTTCAGGTTCTCCTTCATTTTGAACGCAGGCCCGCTGCCCGTGTAGTCCGATGGCGCTTGCGACCGGAAACTGAAAAACCGGCGCTGGGCGATGATCAGGACAAGGATGGTGAGCAGAAGGATAGCAACGACTGTCATTTGGCTGTGACCTCCGTAGGCAGCGTCAGAACGAGCCCGAACGCGCCGAGTTTCAGGATACAGGGCAGTACGGCATAGGCGAGGGTGAGTGTCCTCAACGCCTCCGCGGAATTCGCCTGCCCGGGCGTGAACCCGCTGCGCTCCAGCAGCGGCAGAGTGAAAAAAGCAGCCAGCGCAAGGCCAAGCTTGCCCGCGAAGGACCAGATGCCGAAAGCGGCGGAGGCGTTCAGCCCCGCGCGTGTCAGCACCACCGAGAACATGGCGGGCAGCACCACCATATCCGCGCCCAGCGCCGCGCCCGAAGTCAGGCAGATCAGGGCAAACCCGGTCAGGTTTCCGGCCGACAACATGGCTGCGCCGATGAAACCCGCAATCGAAAGCGGCATGGCGATCATCAGAGTCTGTTTCGGTCCAATTCGGTTGCTGAGCCTGGCCCAGAGCGGCACGCTTGCCCCGGCGCTGAGAAAGAACAGGATCAGCAGAGGCCCGGCCTTTCCGGGCAGCTGAAGCCGGTCTTCGACAAAGAACAGGAACAAAGTCGAGGTGATCGCCACCGGCAGGCTGTTGACCAGCGCCAGTAAGAGAAGCCGCAACGCTCCGGCTTGCCCGAGACCGGCAAAGGACAAGCTCTCACCGGTGATTGGAGCGCGGCGCCACATTGGCAGGGTCAGCGTCAGCGTCAGGATGGCGAGCGACCCCAGAAACAGGCCGAACGCCGGATAACCTTGCGCGCTGGCCCCGAAGGCAACGAACAGGGCGGGGGCGCTTGCGGCGAGGATAACGCCGGTCAATTGCCCACCTTCGCGCCATGCGGCCAGCGTCATCAGCTCTTTGGGGTCAGGGCGCTTGGCCAGCGTCGCGCTGCGACCATAAAGCAGGATTGTGCCAAGGCTATAGGCCGAGAACAAAAGAATCAAAACAGATACTAACACTGCAACATTGGCTCCATCGGACAAGCCAAACAGCAAGGGAAAACCGATCGCCAAGCCAATTGCAGCGGTGGCTGCAAACAGCACTTGGGCGTTTGGCCAACGGTCGATAGCCCAGCCAATCAGCGGGTCCTGCACCAGATCGACAAGTCGGATCACCAGCAGAACAGTGCCGATAACCCCCAACCCGATGCCCATATTGACGGCAGCAAAGCGCGGCAGGTGGATATACAGCGGGATACCCGCCGCAGCCAGCATCAGTGCATATAGACTGACCCTCGGATACAGCATCACTGCCCGCGCAATCTCTGCGTGAAGGCGGCGGAACGGGTGTTTTCACCCAAAAAGACAGACATGAAGCTGCGTTTGATGCCAGGATATGACATTGTGCAGGTCTTGCGCCCGTTCAGCCAGAAGGAAACCTTGTTCGGCCCCTCGGACACTGCCAGGTAACGATCTCCCTTTTTGACCGCCTTGAAACAAGTCTGAAGCTGATCGCGTACAGGTGCGGCGCGGCCAATGCGCTGCATTTCATCCAGTGTCGAATTGACCAACGCCTTTTGACTCAAGTTGCGACGATACTTCAGTTGCAGCCCGAAATCCTGATTCCAGCTGAACGCCTCACCACCCGGAGTGAACAACTGAGCGTCATACAGCGGCAGCCCCAGATAGCGAAAGGTCGCGGTGCCGCGCAGTTGCGGGTCGTCCAGTTCGGTCAAACCGGATGATGCCGCCAACCCGCCAGGGGCCAGCAGACAAAGGGACAGCAGCGCGGGACTCAGGATTTTAATAGTCTGCCGAGGCAGGGATGGCCGGATCTTTTGCAAGAATGCCATTGTCAGCTCCGAGTGTCTGCGGGGTGCCGTTCATGCGCTCGACAACATGCATCGCGCTGGCAATCCCGTCTTCGTGAAATCCATGCCGGTTATACGCACCGGCAAACCAGGTTCGGTTCTGTCCCTGCAACCCGCGGATTTGCCCTTGTGCTTTCAGGGCCGCTTTGTCGAACACTGGATGGGCAAATTCGACCTGATCATAGATTTTATCCGCGGGAATCTGTGACGACGCGTTCAGCGTTACGAACAGCGGATCGCTGTCCGGAATGTTCTGCAATCGGTTCATCCAATAGGTAACCCCGACGCTCCCTGCTTTCGAGCGGTAGGTCCAACTGGACCAACACGCCCGACGGCGGGGCATCTGGCTGGGATCGCAATGAAGGATGGCGGTGTTGGGTTGGTAACGAATAGACCCTAATGCGGCCTTTTCTGCATCCGTTGCCGCCGCGCCCAGAATGGCCAACGACTGGTCTGAATGGGTGGCGAGGATGATCTCGTCAAACAGGTCGGTCTGGCCTTGGCTGTGTACGGTCACGCCGGTTTCATCGCGCTGGATGCGGTCGACAGGAGACGCCAGCCGGATTTCGCTGCCACGACCGCGCAGCGCGGCGTCGATGCGGCGTACGTATTCAATGCTTCCGCCTTTGACAGTGTACCACTGATGCTGTTTGACCCGACCACTGGCCAGCAGTGCGTGGTTCTTGAAGAACTGAACCAGCGAACGCGCCGGGAACTGATCCACGAACTCTACCGGGGTGGACCAGATCGCACCGCACATCGGCATCAGGTAGTTGTGGCGGAACCAATTGCCCAAGCGCAGCTGGTCTACCAGTTCTCCGATTGTCGTGTCGTCATCCTGTGCGGCCTCGGGCGCCTCTTTGCTGAAGCGCAGGATGTCGGCGACCATCTTGTAATAGGCGGGACGCGCGAGGTTGCGTTTTTGCGCTGTCAGCGTGCGCAGGTTGTTCAGCCCGTATTCGATGCGACCATCGTCGATGGTCGCGCCAAAACTCATCTCGGATTTCGTGACCGGCACGTTCAACTCGTCGAACAACCGCGTCAGATAGGGGTAGGTGGCATAGTTGAACACGATGAACCCGGTATCAACGGGCTGATCCCCGTTCTTGCCGGCCATCACGGTGCGTGCGTGGCCCCCCAGTCTGGGCTCGGCCTCAAACACTGTCACATCGTTGTTTTCGGAAAGATAGTAAGCTGCCGACAGACCTGAGATCCCTGCACCTACTACTGCGATTTTCTTGCGTACGCCGCGGGTTTCGTCGAACATGCCATCCTCTTTGTGCGACATTTTACAATAGGATACGCAGTATATGCCGGGGTGGATCAATCAGATTAGAAGTTTTTCTCGGATGCACTACGTCGTGAGACTTGGTGATGTGATCCAGCCGTTTTGCCCAGCCGTAGTACTTGCACCACAACAGATATGGCCAGGGCATGAGCAGTTTTGACGGAAAAACCTTTTGGATTGTCGGCGCCAGCGAAGGGTTGGGTCGGGCGCTGGCCCAAGCGCTGAGCCGCGAGGGTGCACATCTGATCCTGTCCGCGCGCAATGCCGACCGTCTGGCCGGGATTTGCGCAGCGCTGCCCAATGCGCAAGCCATACCCTGTGATGTGACCGATCTGGACGCCGTGCGCCGTGCGGCGGTTGAGGCCGGAAAGGTGGACGGGCTGGTCTACAATGCCGGGGCCTATGAGCCGATGCGCTCGGGCGATTGGGATACCGAAGCCGTTTTGGCGATGACCGACGTGAACTATATCGGCGCGCTGCGGGTTCTGGGAGAGACGGTGCCGCGGTTTGTTCGCGCGGGCCGGGGGGATATCACGCTGATCGGGTCTCTGTCCGGCTATCGCGGGCTGCCTGCTGCAGTGGGATATGCCGCCAGCAAGGCGGCTTTGGTCTCGCTGGCTGAAACGATGCGGTTCGATCTGGCGGGCACCGGGGTGACGGTCAGGATCGTCAATCCGGGTTTCATCAAGACTCGTCTCACCGAGAAGAACAGTTTCAAAATGCCGATGCTGATGACCCCCGAAGATGCGGCAGGGCGGGTGGTCAAAGCAATGTCGCGCCGCCGCTTCCGCACCGATTTTCCGGCGCCGTTTTCCTGGGTGATACGATTGCTGGATTATCTTCCGGATTGGCTGGTTTATCGTAGCAAATAGACCCTAATAAAGGCATTTCTAACCAAATTGCCCTTGGCAGAACCAGCCCGCCGACATGGTGTTGCCATGACCGTAGAACAGCCACAGCCGCTCTCCCTGTTCGGTCACAACAACCCAGTAATCCCGTACACCGCTGCGCCAGTTGGGGTCATCCAGCCACCATTCCGGGGCGATCCGTTCCGGGCCAGTGGCCTGCGCGAGTTGCCAGTCGCGCCCGCGCCAGCGAAAGGTATTGGGCACGTCCGGGGTTTCCGGGGCCATCACCGGCTCGGGCTGCCACATCTGCAAGGGGCGCGGGCGCGGTGGGGCGGGCCAATCACGCGCGGGTTCGGACCATGCGGCGGCCAGCGTCTGCGCGGTTTTCTCGGGGATATGCGAGGCTGCCGGGTGGCGTCGGGTGATCGCGTCCAGCCCCACACGTGCGCCCAGCTTGCCGATCAGGTCGTCCACTGCGGTGTTGCCCTCCAAACGTTCGCGGGCCACGCGGCGAGCCTCGGCATGACCAGCCACCGTGCGGGCGTGGATGGGCTCAGACTGGATCGCCTCAAGCCGCAACATGTCGATGCCATAGCCCGCGTCGATCTTGTCAACCTTCATCTCTAACAAAGGGCGAATGCGGTGTTTGTCAAAGGACGGGCGGGCCAGGCCGACCTCGATGATCTCGGCTGCCTGGTCGGCGCGGTGCGCCTCAAGCCGCAGGGTGCGGACGCCGCGCCCTTTCTCTTCCAGCTTGGTGCAAAGCGTGGGTAGCACCCGGTCAATGGCGGCCATCACGTCTTCAACCAGTCCGATCGGGTTGGGCAGGGTTATCCGTACCGTAAAGTGATACGGCGGACGGGCGGGCGAGACCGGCTCGGGCGCGCTGCCCATGGCCTGATCCAGCCGCAGCACTAGCCCGCGCCCGAACCGTCGCGCCAAACTGGCACGCGGCTGGCCCAGCAGATCGCCGATCCGACGCAGACCCAGACGGTTCAGCTGCGCCACGGTCTGATCCTCCAGCCGCAGTGCCGCGATGGGCAGAGGGCTGAGCGCGCCATAGGACTGCCCCGGGGCTGCAATCCGCGCACCTCCGCCCAGGGCCATCACCTGCGGTGCGGCCCCGCCTTTGGTCCAGTGCCGCCGTTTGGTGGCACGGGCGCGGGTGGCACGAGCCTCTTGGCTTATGGCGTCGCCGTTGCGGTCGGACGTGGCTTCTTGTCCTGCGTATCGCGCCAGCGCCCAGGCCGCGCCCAGCGTGTCGGCGATGCCCATCTGTACGCTCAGGCCCATATCGGCGCAGTCAATCTCAAGGACGCTCAGCAACGCCTCTTCTCCACCGAACAAATGGGCGCAGCCAGACAGGTCAACGATCAGCCCGTCCGGCGATTCCTCGGCCACCCATGGGCTGAACTTGCCCGCCCAGCGGCGTAAGGCGGTCAGAAACGCGGCCTCGGCCGGGGCATTGCGAGGGCGCGTTACAAGGTTTGCACACATGGCATGAGCGTCGCGCACCGGCTGACCCGCGCGCAGACCCGCGGCTTGCGCATCCGCGTTCAGCGAGGTGATGACCTGCATGTTCGACTGCTCGGCCACCACGGCCAAAGGCCCATCCTGCAGGCCCCGCGCGGCGCGGACCAGCCGTTCAGCCCCCAGACGGGGGAACCACAGTGAGAGTATTCGGCGTTTGGGCATCGGCAGACATCAAAATGTTCCCATTTTGTTCTTATCGCAGAATCATGCCCTGAGTCCACGCTTACCCGCAGGTCAGGCGCTGAATGTTTCCGGCTCCGTTCACAAAAACATTAAGGCGGTCGATGCGATAATCCTGCGTGGCGATGTCATCCGGACCCAGAACGCGCGACCGTTCGGGCAACTGGGCCTGAATGGTCGAAACCGGCTGGCCAACAGAATCCGTAAAAGCTTCGCCCTGGCAAAAGGCCAGATCAACCGGTGCAGCTTCGGGGGAAAGGCGGACGTCTTCAGGCGGTGTCTCGGCACAGGCGGCCAGCAGGATCAGAATTGGAATAAAACGGCGCATTGGCGTTCCTCTTTGCGGCAATGTCGTTTCTGCAATATCAAATCATTAGCCGATCTGTCACCAAAGCGCAGTTGAAAACGCCCTGCGATTGACGCAGGGTCGGGTCAAAGATGACAGGGAGACAATGATCATGCGCACCCGTGCCGCCGTCGCCGTTCAGGCGGGCAAACCTTTGGAAGTGATGGATGTAAACCTCGAAGGCCCCAAGGCGGGTGAGGTTCTGGTGGAAATCAAGGCCACCGGCATCTGCCACACCGATGAATTCACCCTGTCGGGCGCCGACCCCGAAGGTCTGTTTCCGGCTATTCTGGGCCATGAAGGCGCAGGTGTTGTGGTCGAGGTCGGCCCGGGTGTAACCAGCCTGAAGCCCGGTGATCACGTGATCCCACTTTACACCCCAGAATGTCGTGAATGTGAATACTGTCTGCACCCCAAGACCAACCTGTGCCAGGCAATCCGAGAGACGCAGGGCAAGGGGCTGATGCCCGACGGGACGTCCCGGTTCTCGACGTTGGATGGCGATCCGATCCTGCATTACATGGGCTGCTCGACCTTCTCGAACCACACGGTCCTGCCCGAAATTGCGCTGGCCAAGGTGCGTGAGGACGCGCCGTTCGACAAGATCTGCTATATCGGCTGCGGCGTGACCACCGGCATCGGCGCGGTGATCAACACGGCCAAGGTGGAAATCGGCAGCCGGGCTATCGTGTTCGGTCTGGGCGGTATCGGCCTGAATGTGATCCAGGGCCTGCGCCTGGCCGGGGCGGATCAGATCGTCGGCGTTGACCTGAACCCGTCAAAGGTCGAAATGGCGACCAAGTTCGGCATGACCGATTTCGTAAACCCCAAAGAAGTCGAGGGCGATCTGGTCCCCTATCTGGTCAACCTGACCAAAGGCGGCGCGGATTACACATTCGACGCCACCGGCAACGTCGGCGTGATGCGCGATGCGCTGGAATCGGCGCATAAGGGTTGGGGTGAATCGATCATCATCGGCGTGGCACCTGCGGGGGCCGAGATCTCGACCCGTCCGTTCCAGCTGGTCACCGGCCGGTCTTGGCGTGGTACTGCGTTCGGTGGCGCCCGTGGTCGGACAGACGTGCCAAAGATCGTTGACTGGTACATGGAAGGGAAGATCGAGATCGACCCGATGATCACCCACACAATGGGTCTGGATGACATCAACCACGGCTTCGACCTGATGCATCGGGGTGAAAGCATCCGATCGGTTGTAGTCTACTAAGGCTCTAAATTAAGGATTTTTCGAAACGGCGCGCTAATTGGCGCGCCGTTTCATTTCCCTGGTCGGCTTGCGCCGGTGTCGGATCGTGGCGACCGTACACGCAGAACCGGAGTGTTGGCTGACGAAGTGTTTGCCCGGCTTTCACGCCATACGACAAACACACCCGATGCGATGATGATGCTGGCCCCGACAGCAACCCAGCCATCCGGACGTTCACCAAAAAAGATCATACCGAACAGAGTCGCCCAGATGATCTGGCTGTACTGGCTGGGGGCCACGACGCCCGCAGGGGCCGCACGGTAGGCAAGGATGATCAGATGTTGCGCGATCACAGAGAACACGCCGACCAGCGCCATCATCGCCAAATGCAAAAGGGATGGCGGTTGATAGACGGCGGGTTGTGCGATGCTCATCACTGCAATGGCCAGAAGCATCGGATAGAGGATCAGCACGGCCGAGCGTTCCTCATTTCCGATCTTGCGCACCAGGACCGAGCCGAAGGCGCTGCAGAAGGCAGCGGTCAGGGCGGCCATGTGCCCCAGCGTAATATCGGTAGCGCCGGGACGCAGGACGATTAGAACGCCGATCAGGCCAACGCCGACGGCGGCCCAGCGCTGGGCGCGGACGACCTCGCCCAGAATCGGGATCGACAACACCGTGACGATCAGCGGGAAGGAGAAAAGCAGTGAATAGACCTCTGCCAGCGGCAGGACCGAAAACGCATAGAAGGCGCAGACCATGGATGTTACCATCAGGGCCGAGCGCAGCAGAACCAGCCACGGGTGGTGCGGCAGGAAGTTCCCGGTCGTGCGGTCGGTCAGGATCGTCACCGCCATCGGCACAAAGGAAAACAGCGTGGCAAAAAAGATGATTTGCATCACCGAATAGGTGCCGCCCAGAATCTTGATCAGCGCGTCATGGCTGGCAAAGACCGCAAAGCCCGCAAACGCATAGCCAAGACCCCGGAGGGTGGTGTTCTGAGTGCTCATCGCTGTGGCCTCGGGTGATATGTCGGTGTGGTGGCACTATGCCGTTGCAGCGCAAAGGGGCTGTCTTGCCCCTGAGTAAACGCATTTCGCCAGCCCGGATAGCCCCTAATTTATCGCTAACATCGCAAAGCCGCCATGTTGTGAGATCAACGCAGAACCGGCGGCGCGTCCTTGGGTTGGCGCGCCGATTGCACGCCCGCCTTCATTCCCACTCCGATGCGCCGAGCCAGTGCGACCCACGGGGTTGCCGTTTCCGGCGGCAGTGTCCGGGTGGCGACCTCTTCGAACAGGTCCAGCCAATGGGCGAAGAGTTCGGGTTTCACGCCGGGCCGTTCGATATGAACACGCTGCGGATTGCCGTCATAGCTGCGTTCAAACAGGATGGCGTTGCGCCAGAAAGCGGCGATCTTTTCCTCATGCGCGGGCCAGTCGGTGACGTGGTTGGCAAAGACCGGACCCAGCACCGAGTCCTGCCGAACCCGGGCATAGAAGGCGCGGACCTGCGCGTTGATTTGGTCCGGGGTGGCCGGAAAGCGTGGAGGCAGGATGGGTCTGGTCATGTAGGTACCGAATTCGACTCTGTTCTGGGCCAATATCTGGTTGAGGGGTCAAGCGACAGGCGTGGTTTTGTCGCGCGGGTCCGGCGTCAGTAGATGTCGCAGCAGGGCCACCGGATGCGCCTTCAGGCTGAGGCGGGTGGCGACGTAGTCCTCGACCACCTGCTCGCCCAGTGTCATCTGTGGCAGATAGGCTTCGGGCTCGTCCAGCGCCTCGCCTTCCAGATCCTGCGAAAACAGCGGCAGGGGTTTGGCCGTCGCAATCGCCTTGGCCTGCCACAGCGCCTCGCGCCGGGTCAGGCCGCAGGCGGTGAAGGCATCGGCCTCGGCCAGCCGCTCGATCACCGATGGCCCCAGGCCGGCACGGCGCCAGACGTCATCGACCTGATGGTAACCGTTGCCGCGCGCGGCGGTCAGCCAGCTGGCGTCTTCCTCACTGAGGCCTTTGATCTGGCGGAACCCCAGCCGCAGGGCCAGCCCGCCCTGGCCGTCGGGTTCCATCACATTGTCCCAGAAGCTGGCATTGATGCAGACCGGGCGCACCTGCACCCCGTGTTCCCGTGCATCGCGGACGATCTGGGCCGGTGCGTAGAACCCCATCGGCTGCGAATTCAGCAACGCGCAGGCGAAGATGCCCGGGTGATGGCATTTGATCCAGGCCGAGGCATAGACCAGCAACGCAAAGCTGGCCGCGTGGCTTTCGGGGAAACCGTAAGAGCCGAAGCCCTCAATCTGTGAAAAACACCGCTCGGCGAAATCCTGTTCATACCCGTTGCGCTTCATACCGCGTAAGAAAAGCGCGCGGAATTCGCTGACATTGCCGTGCTTCTTGAAGGTTGCCAGAGACCGCCGCAATCGGTCGGCCTGTTCCGGGGTGAAGCCCGCGCCGACAATGGCGATCTGCATCGCCTGTTCCTGAAACAGGGGCACGCCCAGCGTTTTGCCCAGCACCTCACCCAGCTCATCCGACGGGAAGCTGACCTCCTCCTCCCCATTCCGTCGCCGGATATAGGGGTGGACCATGTCACCCTGAATGGGGCCGGGTCGGATGATGGCGACCTCGATCACCAGATCATAGAAATTGCGCGGTCGCATCCGAGGCAGGAAGTTCATTTGCGCCCGGCTTTCCACCTGAAACACACCCACCGAGTCCGCCTTGCAGAGCATGTCATAGACCACCGGGTCCTCGGGCGGCAGAGCGGCCAGCGTATAGCTGGTTTGGTGATGTTGCCCGATCAGATCAAAGGCCTTGCGGATACAAGTCAACATCCCAAGGCTGAGCACATCAACCTTGAGAATGCCCAGACTGTCGATGTCGTCCTTGTCCCAGCAGATAACAGTGCGGTCCTCCATCGTGGCGTTTTCGATGGGGACCAGTTCGTCCAAGCGCTCCTCGGTGACGATGAAACCGCCGACGTGCTGGGACAGGTGACGGGGGAAGCCGTCGATCTGATAAACCAGCATTAGAGTCTGTTTCAGCCGTCGATCCTCGGGATCGAGGCCAATCTCGCGCATGCGCTGGGCTTCAAGCCCTGAGGCTGAGAAGAACCCCCAAAGCTGCGAGGACAACGCCGAAATGGTATCTTCGGTCAGACCCATGGCGCGCCCGACCTCGCGAATGGCGCGCTTGCCGCGATAATGTACGACCGTGGCGCACAGCCCCGCGCGTTCGCGGCCATAGCGGTCATAGATATGCTGGATCACCTCTTCGCGGCGTTCATGTTCGAAATCGACGTCGATATCAGGTGGCTCGTCGCGCGCTTCCGAGACGAAGCGTTCGAAGACCATGGTGCCCATCTCGGGGCTAACCTCGGTGATGCCGAGGCAGAAACAGACGACGGAGTTGGCCGCCGAGCCGCGCCCCTGACACAGGATGCCGCGCGAGCGGGCGAAATGGACGATGTCGCGCACGGTGAGGAAATAGGGTTCGTATTTCAGCTTGCCGATCAGGGTGAGCTCATGCGCCAGCATCTTTTGCGCCTTTTGGGACGCGCCCGCCGGGTAACGCCATTTCAACCCCTCATGCGCCAGACGGTGCAAACGTTCGGTGGGGGTTTCCTGTTCGCTGCCCTCGCTGGGGTATTCATAGCGCAGCTCGTCCAGCGAGAAGGTGAGCTGTTCGCTGAGTTCATGCGCGCGGGCGACGGCCCCCTCATAGCCTTTGAAGATGCGCAACATCTCGGCCTCGGACCGCAGGCGTTGTTCGCCATTGGCCAGCGCCTCGCGGCCTAGGTCGTCGACCTTGCGGCGCAGGCGGATGGCGGTCAGGACGTCGGCCAGCTTGCGGCGGCCCCCGTGATGCATCAGCGGCGTGGCGCTGGCGAGGGTGGGGATGTCGAGTTGCTGTGCTTCAGTCTCTAATAAAGAGAAATATCCACTATCCGCGCCATCATACCGGGGATGCATCAACAAGTGCATCCGCCCGGCAAAGCGGCGCGTCAGTTGTTGCGCCTGTGTCCGCCACACGCTCGCGCCGCTCGGAGACCGGGTCGCTTGTGGCCAGAGCAGCAGGTGAAGGCCGTCGGAGAATTCCATCAGGTCCGACAGATACAGGATACAGTCGCCTTTCTCGGCGCGCAGGCGGCCTTTGGAGAGGATGCGGCAGAGGTTACCCCAGCCCTGCCGGTTCTGCGGCAGGGCGGTGACAGTGGGCGCGTCGGTGAAGATCAGCCGCGCCGCCGGGATCAGGCGCGGCACCGCGTGGACAGGGTACGAGGGCGGTTTGGGGATGTGGTCGGGGCAGGGCGGGCCTAGGGAGGTGTTCTGCGCCTCCCATTCCAGCCTTTCGCGGACCTTGCGGGCGATCTCGCGCCCCTGGGTATGGGCGCGGACAATCCCGGCAACCGAGTTGTCATCAGCGATGGCAATGGCGGGTAGGCCCAGGGTGACGGCGCGCTCCATGTACTCCTCGGGGTGCGAGGCCCCGGTGAGGAAGGTGAAGTTCGACGTGATCGACATCTCGGCATACATGGCGATTCCATATTATATTCACGTTTTGTTCTTTTTCGAGTCCTTTGCTGAGATTGAAGGGAAGCCCGATTTCCCAAATGGCGACTGCCGACCGAAACACCGTCAATTGCAATGCGTGTACGCTGGCGTTCTTAGGGGCAGCTTGACCCAGACAGTGGCTGCCGGGAAAGACGGCGGGAATTGTGCTATAATACGCCCCTCTATTTTACAGGACGATTTTGGAAGGAATTCATTATGGCCGTATCCAAGCCACAGCGAATCGTTATGCACTGGACAGCAGGGCAGTATGAAATGTCCGGTAGCGATTACGACAAGTACCACGAAGTTGTTGAGGGTGATGGAACGCGCAGACTGTGCAAGCGCAGACCAGAAGCCAACAACAATGTGAATGACGGAGATTATGCCGCGCATGTCAGGGCCAAGAACACAGGGTCAATCGGTCTGGCAATGTGTTGTATGCAGGGTGCAAAGGAAAGGCCCTTCAAGAAAGGGAAATACCCGATGACGGAAACCCAGTTGGGTGTGTTCATAGACATGGTTGCCGAGTACGCGGAAACCTACGACATCCCGATAGATCGCCGACATGTTCTTTCGCATGAAGAGGTTGATGTCACATTGGGTGTGCCACAGGACAAGTGGGATATCATGTGGCTGCCTCACATGGCCAAGCCCGGAGATGTCGTGGAAGTCGGCGATTTCCTGCGCGAAGGTATTTCCAGCGCTCAGAACAGGAAATTCAACGCGACCAAGCCGGTTTTCGCAAGTTTCGACGAGGATGATTTAGTCGAGAAGATCGTTGCAAGGATCAAGACGGAACTCGCCTGATTGCAGTCCGTGCCGATGGTCTCAGCGACGGGATGTCAGCGTCATAACTTGACCCTGTGCATTCCCTGGCGCGGCTGGTTCTGATCATCCGCCGGGGCGTCCTCGGCATGGGTGGAGGTCAGCGCAAGGAACACGTCCTCAAGGTCTGCTTCCTCGGTACGGACGTCGCGGATACGGATATTTGCGGTGCGAAGGGATTCCAGCACCTGCTCGGCGCTGGTCTGGGCGCTGCGGTATTGCAGCACCAGATGGCCATCATCGCGCAGGGCGGCTTCGACGCCCTCGGTTACGGGCAGATCGGTGATCGGGCTGTCGGGGGCGATCACCATGGTGCGGCTGTCCATGCGGCCCAGCAGATTGGCAGTGCTGTCCTGTGCGATCTTTTCGCCATGGTTGATGATGGCGATCTCGTCACACATCTCCTGCGCTTCTTCCAGATAATGCGTGGTCAGGATGATGGTCATGCCCTGTTCGTTCAGTTTGCGCACATTGGTCCAGAGCATCTGACGCAGCTCGATATCCACGCCCGCGGTGGGTTCGTCCAGCACAAGGATCTTCGGGTGATGCACCAGCGCCTTGGCCAGCAGCAATCGCCGCCGCATTCCCCCGGAGAGGGTGCGGGCATAAGCCTCGGCCTTGTCGCTGAGGCCGACCAGTTCGAGAATTTCGTCGCTGCGTCGCTGTGCCTTGGGAACGCCATACAGGCCAGCCTGAACCTCCAACGCGCCACGGGGGGTGAAGAACGGGTCAAGGTTCAGCTCTTGCGGCATGACGCCGATTGCAGCGCGGGACTGGCGCGGGTTCTGATCCTGATCGAAGCCCCAGATCGACACCTTGCCCGCAGATTTCACCACCAGCCCGGCCAGAATGTTGATCAGGGTCGACTTCCCGGCCCCGTTCGGCCCCAGCAGGCCAAACACCGAGCCACGCGGAACGGTCAGATCAATGCCTTTCAGCGCGTGTTTCTCGGGCTGGCTCTTGCCGCCCCGATAGGTCTTGCGCAGCCCGTCGATCCTGATTGCCGCATCGGTCATGTGACCCTTGCCCCCGGTTTGCTCATCGCTCATAAACGCACCTATTACATGCCCGCGAGGCCGACAACCGAAGAAGGATCGCAAGCCGTGACAATCGAAGCGCCGGAAACCAAGATCGTCGAAACCGCCCGTGTTGCCTGTGATGGCGGCGAAGGCGCATTGGGCCATCCGCGCGTCTGGTTGCAGATCCCCGAGGATATCGGCTGGGTCGAATGCCCCTATTGCGATTGCAAATACGTGCTGGCTGGGACCGAGGCCAAAGTCTGATATAGTGACATGTTCCCTGCTGGCTTGTGATCCGTCAAAGCCCACAGGTGTTTTGGTGACTCAGGACAGCTTGGAGGCTGGATGCTCTTTTCACTGCAGCTATTGCAGTTATCCGATCAGGACCTTCTGGCAAAAGGCGGCCACAGAAACGTGTATGCCTGCCCGGGCCAGCCAGAGCTTTTGATCAAGGTGACACGGCCACGCACGCGCCCAAACCGTTCCTTCTCCAAGCGGTTGATACGGCGCATCCTGCCGGATTCGGCCTTTCGCAACGCGCTGAAAGAGCTTGAATGCGAGATGAAGGCGGCGCTGAAAAGCGGTGGTGATATCGCCCAGTTGCCATTGGCGCGGTCTTTTGGCGTGGTGCAGACGGATGTCGGGCCGGGGGTTGTGGTTGAACGGATACAATCCGAAGACGGGGAACTTGCGCATCACCTGTTGTGGATGAGTAAGCATCACTTGTTGGACGACGAGACCCTGGCCGACCTGAACAGTTTCGTGCAGAAGCTTTTCGAGTTTCAGATCGTGGGCAGGGACATTCACGAACAGAATATTGTCTACGGTGTGCGCAACGATGCCCGGATGTTCCTCCTGATCGACGGATACGGAGAGCGCAACCTCATCCCGCTGCGGTCGCTAAGCCGCCGGTTGAACGACCGCTCGCTGAACAAGCAGATGCAACAGATCGCCGAGCGCACCGATTTGCATTGGGACGAGACGCTGAAGGTATTCAGAAAGGCTTGAACCGTGCGCGACTTCGGCACTGCACGGAGCTGAGCAAAAGATTTGAAAGATGCAAGTGACCCGAACCGTTTCATAGACGAATGACGGGGCTTGCGTTAAAGTTCCACGACTATTTTTTTGACAGTCAAATTGGAGTTTATTGAGATGACGCGTTTTTTGAGCGCAGCGTTTTGCGTGTTATTTTCGACAACAGCCTATTCGCAACAGATTGTGCAACCAACCGGGCCAGCCATCACTGATACCGGGTGCCTGGTCAAAGGTCTAAACCCGAATGGAGACGGATTTCTGGCACTGAGGACCGGGCCAGGTACGTCATACCAGCAGATCGGTAGCCTCAGGAATGGTGACGCGGCCTATATTCGTGCCTGCGACGGGAAATGGTGTTACGTTGAAAACGGTGCGATCAACAACGTCGAATCTCAATTTCGGGGCTGGATACATACCGGGTGGTGCGAGTTCTATCCCTGAGCCCGGATCAATGCCGACTAAGGCCTGACCCGCGCGATCTCCTACTGGTATCCGCCTGCATTCCATGGCAGGACGGACATACCAAATGACAGGAGTTCGGGCATGAGTGGGTTTGGAAAAGGCTGTCACTTGCATCTTATCGACGGATCGGCCTTTATTTTCAGAGCCTATCATGCGCTGCCGCCTCTGACGCGGAAATCCGACGGGTTGCCGATCGGAGCCGTGTCCGGGTTCTGTAACATGCTGCAGAAGTATGTCGAAGGGAACGCGGGGCCGGATGCGCCGACCCATGTGGCGGTGATCTTTGACAAAGGCTCGCACACGTTCAGAAATGATCTCTATGACCTCTACAAGGCCAACCGCGAGGCGATGCCCGAGGACCTGCGCCCGCAGATGCCGCTGACCCGCGAGGCGACGCGCGCCTTCAACATCGCCTGCAAAGAGCTTGAGGGCTATGAGGCCGACGACATCATCGCCACTCTGGCGGTACAGGCGCGTGAGGCCGGCGGCCGGGTGACTATTGTCAGCTCCGACAAGGATTTGATGCAGCTGGTTGGCGATGGCGTGGAAATGCTGGACGCGATGAAGAACAAGCGCATTGACCGGGACGGCGTGTTCGAGAAGTTCGGCGTTGGCCCCGAACGGGTGGTCGATGTGCAGGCGCTGGCCGGCGACTCGGTCGACAATGTGCCGGGGGCGCCCGGGATCGGGGTCAAGACGGCGGCCCTGCTGATCAACGAATATGGCGACTTGGAAACGTTGCTGGATCGCGCCGAAGAGATCAAGCAACCCAAGAGGCGCCAGACCCTGATCGAAAAACGCGACCAGATCGAGCTGTCGAAAAAGCTGGTGCAGTTGGATGAGCAGACACCGCTGGAATTCACGCTGGATGATCTTGAGGTGAAAGACCCCGAGCCCGATACCCTTCTGGGCTTTCTGGCCGAGATGGAGTTCCGCACACTAACCAAGCGGATCGCTGACAAATTGGGGGCCGAGGCTCCGGTCATCGTCGATGCGCCCGCGCCAGTCGAAGAGGTTGAAGCCAAGGTCATTCCATTTGATGCATCGAAATATGAATGCGTGCGCGACGCGGGTGGGCTGCAGAAATGGATCGATCAAACCTATGAGCGCGGTTGGGTCGCGGTGGATACGGAAACCACCGGATTGAACGAAATGATCGCTGATCTGGTGGGAATTTCACTGTGCGTTGAGGCCGGAGAGGCGTGCTATGTCCCGCTGACACACCGCGATGGTGCGGCGGATGACCTGTTCGGCTCGGACGCGCTGGCCGAGGGGCAGATGCCGCTGGATGAGGCCCTAAACCTGCTGAAACCGATGCTTGAGGACCCATCGATCCTCAAGATCGGGCAGAACATGAAATACGACGCGAAGATTTTTAAGCGTTATGGCGTCGACGTGGCGCCGATCGACGACACGATGCTGATGTCTTACGCCATGCATGGCGGTGAGCACGGGCACGGTATGGATACGTTGTCCGAACGGTATCTGAGCCACACGCCGATCCCGATCAAACCGCTGCTGGGCTCGGGCAAGTCGGCCATCACCTTCGACAAGGTGCCGATTGACGAGGCCACCGCCTATGCCGCCGAGGACGCAGATATCACCCTGCGCCTGTGGATGCTGTTCAAGCCGCAGCTTCATCAGGTGCAGGTGACGACGGTGTATGAAACACTCGAACGCCCCTTGGTGCCGGTTCTGGCCGAGATGGAGATGCATGGCATCAAGGTTGATCGCGATGTTCTCAGCCGCATGTCCAACGCATTCGCACAGAAAATGGCCGGGTTAGAGGCTGAAATCCACGAGTTGGCTGGTGAGAATTTCAATGTCGGTTCCCCCGCGCAACTGGGTGAAATTCTGTTCGACAAAATGGGTTTGGAAGGCGGCAAGAAGGGCAAGACCGGGAAGTACTCGACCGGGGCCGATATTCTCGAAGACCTCGCGACCGAGCACGAATTGCCGCGCCGGGTGTTGGACTGGCGGCAGTTGTCCAAGCTGAAATCGACCTACACCGACGCGCTTCAGACCCATATCAACCCCGACACCGGCCGGGTGCATACGTCTTATTCGATCACCGGGGCCAATACAGGTCGTTTGGCCTCGACCGATCCGAACCTGCAAAACATTCCGGTGCGCACCGAGGAAGGACGACGTATTCGTGAGGCGTTCATTGCCGAGCCGGGCAACGTGCTGGTCAGTCTCGACTATAGTCAGATCGAGCTGCGTATTCTGGCGCATATCGCTGATATTCAGGCTCTGAAACAGGCTTTTGCGGATGGGTTGGACATTCACGCCATGACCGCGTCAGAAATGTTCGACGTGCCGCTGGATGAGATGACACCGGATATCCGCCGTCAGGCCAAGGCAATAAATTTTGGCGTGATCTACGGCATCTCGGGCTTTGGTCTGGCGCGCAACCTGCGCATTCCACGGGCCGAGGCGCAGGGGTTCATTGACCGATACTTCGAACGTTTTCCGGGTATCCGTCGCTATATGGATGATACGGTCGCGTTTGCTAAAGAGCATGGCTATGTGCAAACCCTGTTCGGGCGCAAAATTCACACGCCGGAAATCAATGCCAAGGGCCCCCATGCGGGCTTCTCACGCCGCGCGGCGATCAACGCTCCGATTCAGGGTACAGCGGCGGACGTGATCCGGCGCGCGATGGTGCGGATGCCGGGTGCGATCAACGGGCTGCCGGCCAAGATGCTGCTGCAGGTGCATGACGAGCTGCTGTTCGAAGTGGACGAAGGCGCGGTGGATCAGGTGATTGACGTCGCGCGCGACGTCATGGAAGGCGCGTCTGATCCCGCGGTGAAGCTGGATGTGAAGCTGAGCGTAGATGCCGGGCAGGGCGCGAACTGGGCCGAGGCGCACTAGGGGGCGCTGCTCATCAGGCCCGACGGGCCCTCTTTGCAGCGGGTCAGTCCTGTGGACTGACCATGCGGTTCACCAGCCGTTGCACGGAAGGGCCAAGCGACAGGATGACGATGAAGGCGATGGGCCAGCAGAAAGCCCAGGACGCCAGCCAGTCCGCCAGGGTGTTGGGCGTAAATCCAATGGCTTTCACGGTCGCGATGCCGGTCACGATGCAGGACATCAGGCCGGACATGATCAGGCTGAACAAGGCGCGGGAATAACGGGCAGAAATCATTTTGGGCATCCTGAGGGTCGAGATGACCCTGATGTGCTGTATTTTCCTTTAAAAGGCCAGAGCTAGACCTGCATCCAGCCCAGACTGTCGGAAGTGCGGGGTGTTGAGGGCGTGTACTCGGCGCTGACCCAACCGGCATAGCCTGTGGCATCCATGGTGGTGAACAGGTGGCGAAAATCTGTTGGACCATGTCCCGGTTCGCAGCGATCCGGGGCGGCACCGAATTGGGCGTGAACGACCCGAGGGTGAAAGCGATCCCAAACCGACTGCGCATCGCCGTGGATCATATGGGCGTGGAAACTGTCAAATTGCAGACCGACATTCGGGCGGTCCACAGAGTTCAGCACCTGCGCTGCCAGATCGTAGTCGTTCAGGAAATAGCCGGGCTGCGACACCGGGTTCAGCGGCTCGATCGTGAATTGCTGATGCGGGGCGAAATCGGCGGCCCATTGCAGGTTGCGCACGAAACTCTCCTGCGCATCCGGCCCGGACGCATAGCCCGACATGATGTGGATCAGTCCCGGCTTCAGAACATCGGCATAGCGCAGCACGCGGCGGATATCGGATTGGAACCGCGCCTCGCCCCCCGGAACGGCGGCAAAGCCGGGCTCACCGCCGGTGTAGTTGGGCGGCGGGGCGTTGATCAGCACCAGTTCGAGCTCGTTGGCCAGCAGGGCCCGGCGGGTTTCCTTGGCGGCCAACTCGTAAGGAAACAGGATCTCGACCGCTTTGAACCCGGCCTCGGCTGCGGCCTGAAAGCGCTCAAGATAGGGAAGCTCGTCAAAGAGCAGGGAAATATTGGCGGCAAATCTGGGCATGGGCGGTCTCGGGCTGTTGCTGGTCAGAACTTAGCCGGGGGATGATTTGGGCGAAAGAGGATCAAAAACGACAGATTGTCGAAAATCGACCAGAACGCCCCAGGCAAATCAGAGACGTTCCGAATTATACGGCGAATCATTTCAACTGCGCCGTGCCAACAGAAGGTAAGAACCCCATGGCAATGAGCCCTGACCCCGTGCGCGGGAACACTCTCTCTGTGTCTGCCGGAGGCAATTCCGCTTTGTCCGGCAATGGTTTGGCCGTTGCCTCGATGTTGACATGGGCGGCAGGATTCCCGGCGGCTGAGGTGCTATTGCAGAGCTGGCCTCCGATCGCGTTGTTTGCCGCACGCCTGGCGCTGGCGGTGGCGGTCATGCTGCCGATCTGGTTCATTCTCGACGGGTCGGAACGTGTCTTGCGGGCGCGTTGGGGACATGCGTTGTTTGTTGGCGGAATGCTGGGCGTGGGCATGTTCCTGATCATTCTGGCGCAAAAGATGACGGATCCGGTGACCGTGGCCATCATCGCCTCGTGCGCGCCTCTTTTTGCGACGTTTATCGAGCTGGCGACGGGAACAAGGCGGTTGCGGTGGAACTTTGCCTTCGGCGTGATCGTTTCGATTGTTGGCGGGCTGATCGCCACCAGTGCCGTGGCCCCGGCGCAATTGGGTTTGGGAGCGGCCTGTGCTATTGTATCCACCGGGTTGTTCTGCTGGGCCTGTATGGCGACCGCGCGGGACTTTCCTGAACTCAGTCAGACCGGACGCAGCACCATTACCTTTGCGGGTGGATTGGTTGTGGCGCTGCTGCTGTTCTTCGGAGCCGGTCAATTGGGGCTGGAAGTCATGCCGACCACTCCGATTGACGTTCAGCAGATCGGTATGCTGGGGATCTACGCGCTGGTGGCGATGGGCGTGAGCCAGGTTCTGTTCATCTCATCGGTCGGACGGTTGGGCGTGGCACTGGCTTCGTTCCACATTAACATCGCGCCGCTTTACGTGATGCTGATCATGCTGGTGCTGGGGGAAGAGTGGAACTGGACCCGCGCGCTGGGTGCCGGAATCGTAGCGATGGCGGTTGTGCTGGCGCAGGATCGGAAGGTTGCGAGCCCCGCTTAATCCGGCAGATCGTTGGATTTGATCAGTGGGAAAAACTGCCCGCCGGACCACACGCCGAACCAATCGCCATTGTGCTCGGCGATGTCCACGAGACGATAGAAACTCTTGCGGTCGATCCGAGCCTCAAGATTAGCACGAACCAATACATAGGGTGACGGTTCATCTGTTTCGGGGTCGAAGACAATGCGGATTGGGTGATCCGGTCCGGCCACCGCCGTGTCGCCGACATGGGTGGAAAAGCTCAAGTTTTGGGCCTCGCCTTCGCCGTCAATGTCGAAATCAACGGCTACAAAGGGGGCGTCCTCGACGGTGATTCCCACCTTTTCGACCGGGGTCACCAGATAGTATTTCTCGTCTTCTTTCTTAAGAATTGAAGAAAAAAGCTTCACAAGCTCGAAACGGTTGATGGGCGAACCCAAATAACTCCATGTGCCATCTTTTGCGATCCGGATGTCCAGATCGCCGCAAAACGGAGGATTCCATAGGTGAACGGGGGGCAATCCCTTGGTTTTGGCTGCTTTGACTGATGCAGCAAGGCCATCAGGCGAAGGTGTCACAGGTTTTTGTCCGCTCATTGCTTTTGCCATTTCCTCTCAGCGCGATACACTTCAATCATAATAGTCCACGGAAGGGAAAGTCATGACCGAACCTGCCGACCTCGTGTTCGAGATCGAAGCGTTGGAAACCAAGCTGCAAGAGGCCAAATCCTCGATCACCCGCCGCTTCATCGGGCAGGAAAGGGTCGTGGATCTGACCCTGACCGCGCTGCTGTGTGGTGGTCACGCTTTGTTGATCGGTCTGCCGGGTCTGGGCAAGACGCGGCTGGTCGAAACCCTGTCAACTGTGATGGGGCTGCACGGCAATCGCATCCAGTTCACACCGGACCTGATGCCTGCTGATATTCTTGGATCCGAAGTTTTGGACACCGCCGAAGACGGCAGCCGCCATTTCCGGTTCATCTCCGGCCCGATCTTCTGTCAACTGCTGATGGCGGACGAGATCAACCGTGCCAGCCCCCGCACCCAGTCGGCGCTGCTGCAGGCGATGCAGGAACGCACCGTGACCGTAGCGGGTGAAGATCGCTCGCTGGGTGAACCCTTCCACGTGCTGGCCACGCAGAACCCGATCGAACAAGAGGGCACCTATCCGCTGCCCGAGGCACAGTTGGACCGGTTTCTGGTGCAAATCGACGTGGACTACCCGGATCGCCAGACCGAACGCGATATCCTGTTGGCGACCACGGGCGTCGAAGAGGAAGAGGCGCACAAGATTTTCACCAAAGAGGAGCTGTTGGCCGCACAGGTGTTGTTGCGCCGGATGCCGGTGGGAGAGTCGGTTGTGGAACTGATCCTTGATCTGGTCCGCGCCTTCCGCCCCGAAGAGGCGGGCGCGTCCGAACGTGTGGCCGAGACCGTTGCCTGGGGCCCCGGCCCCCGTGCGGCGCAGGCGCTGATGATGACAGTGCGCGCGCGGGCAATGTTGCAGGGGCGACTGGCCCCGAATGCCGAAGATGTGCTGGACATGGCGCGTCCGGTGCTCAGCCACCGGATGGCGCTAAACTTCGCGGCGCGGGCGCGTGGTGACAGTCTGGCCGATCTGATCGATTCCACCGCTGCCGGGCTGATCCGCACCGAGGCCGCGGCGTGAATGCCGCGCTGACCCTTCGCGAAAGATCCGAGGCCGAGGCATCCCGGCTGCCGCCCCTGTTGGCGCGGGCGGAACATCTGGCCGGAACGGTGTTGCTGGGCGATCACGGGCGTAGACGCTCGGGGCTTGGCGATGATTTCTGGCAATACCGCCCGGCACAGATCGGCGACAGCCGCCGGATGATCGATCACAGGCGTTCGGCCCGCGGGGATCAGCAATTTGTGCGCGAACGGGAATGGCAGATTGCGCAATCGGTGATGCTGTGGGTCGATCAGGGCGCGTCGATGCGGTTTGCCTCTGATAAGGCACTGCCCACCAAGGCTGATCGCGCGCGGCTGCTGGGCCTGTCCACGGCCATATTGCTGGTGCGAGGCGGCGAGCGGGTCGGCCTGACCGGCACCACCCTGCCGCCCCGGCGCGGCAATGCGCAGGTCATCCGTCTGGCGCAGGCCTGGTCCGAAGATTCCGATACCGACTATACCCCGCCCGAACACCGCGCCATGATCCCGCATGCCCGCGCCGTGTTCATTTCCGATTTCCTCGGCCCCTTGGACGAGGTTGAACTGGCCCTGACCAAAGCCGCCGACCGGGGCGTGCGGGGCGTGCTGCTGCAGGTTCTCGACCCGGGCGAAGAGACCTTTCCCTATCGCGGCCGGACAATCTTCGAAAGCGTTGGCGGTTCAGTTCGGCATGAAACCCTAAAGGCCGGAGATCTGCGCGACCGTTATCTGGAGCGTCTCGCCATACGTAAGGATGCGCTGACGCAGCTTTGTCGTGCAACCGGTTGGCAACTGGGTCTGCACCATACCGGTGACAGTGCACAAGCGGCATTGTTGTGGCTCTATCGGGCCTTGGACGGGGGCACGCGATGACGGTTCTGGCGGGCATCGGCTTTACTGCCCCATGGGTGCTGCTGGGTTTGCTGACCCTGCCGATCCTGTGGCTGATCCTGCGCGCCGTGCCACCTGCGCCGATCCGCCGCCTGTTCCCGGCGGTGACGCTGCTGCTGGGGCTGAAGGATGACGAAAGCGTCTCGGACCGCACCCCGTGGTGGCTGATGCTGCTGCGGATGCTGGCGGCGGCGGCGATCATCATCGGGCTGGCCGGGCCGGTCCTCAACCCCTCGCGGGATGAAACCGGGACGGGGCCTTTGCTGCTGGTGCTGGACGCCAGCTGGGCGGGGGCAACTCGGTGGTCGTCAACGCTGGATCAGATTGACGTGCAACTGATCGAGGCCGGACGAGCAGGGCGCACCGTGGCCATCCTGCGCCTGACCGAACCCGAAACAACGGTGTTTCAGGCGGCTGAGGCATGGCGTGGGCGCCTGCCCGGCCTGACGCCAGCCCCGTGGCAACCGACCGAAACACAGATCGATCAGGCTCTGACCGCGCTGGATCAGCTGGGCGGAGGTTTTGATACCCATTGGTTCAGTGACCGTGTGGCTTATGAGGGCCATGACCGGCTTCTGGCGGCGTTGCAGGCACGGGGTGCGGTGACCGTGTACCAGTCCTCGGCACCGGTGGTTGCGATCCTGCCTGCCGCTTATCAGGACGGAGTGATCCAGCTGACCGCCCAACGCGCTGTGCCTGGACCTGACAACAGCATCACTGTGCTGGCGCAAGGCCGCGATCCGGCCGGTGCTATGCGTGTCCTGCAATCGGCCGAATTGGAATTCCCAAGCGGCGAAACGCAGGCGCAAGTGGATTTGACCCTGCCATCCGAACTGCGCGCGCGGATCACCCGGTTCGAGATTCAGGGCCAACGCTCGGCCGGGGCGCTGACCCTGACCGATGACAGCCTTCGCCGGCGCGAGGTCGCCCTGATCGCGGGGACTCTGAACCGCGAAGGGCTAGAGCTGCTCTCGCCGCTGCACTACCTGACGCAGGTCCTGAAACCTACGGCGGATTTCGTCGAAGGTGGGTTGCTGGAGGTTCTGCCTGCCAACCCGGATGTGATCGTTCTGGCCGATGTGGCGAAACTGTCCGTCGGCGAACAAGTCGCGCTGGTCGATTGGGTTGAACAGGGCGGGCTGCTGCTGCGCTTTGCAGGCCCGCGCATGGCCGCCAGCGATCTGGGTCGCGATGCCGAGGATGTCCTACTGCCGGTTCGCCTGCGCAGCGGAGGCCGCTCGGTTGGTGGTGCGATGAGTTGGGGCGAGGCCAAGGGGTTGGCACCCTTCCCCGAGAACTCGCCTTTCTATGGTCTGCAGGTGCCTGAGGATGTGAAAGTCACTACGCAGGTCATGGCGCAACCAGACCCTAATCTGGCGGATCGGGTGATTGCATCGCTGTCGGATGGCACACCGCTGGTTACGCGCAAGGCGCTCGGTCTGGGGCAGGTCGTGCTGTTTCATGTGACGGCGGATGCGGAATGGTCCAGCTTGCCACTGTCCGGCCTGTTTGTTGAGATGCTGGATCGTCTGGCTGTGGCCTCGGCGGCCAAATCCCGGCAGGAAGCCCAGATGCAGGGCACAACGTGGGAGCCGATCCAGGTCATGGACGGGTTCGGCACCCTGTCGGACGCGGGCAACCTGGCCGGTGTTGACGGGACCGAACTGGTCTCGGGCACGGTTGGACCGGATTTGCGGCCCGGCTTGTACGAAAGCGGCAAGCAGAAGCTGGCGCTGAATGTCCTTTCGAATGATACGGAGCTGAAACCGGTGAACTGGCCCTCGGATGTGCCAATCAAGGGGCAGGAGGTGACCAACGAGACGCCGATCGGGGGCATTCTGCTCAGCCTCGCGCTGTTGCTGCTGACGGTGGATGTGATCGCCTCGCTGGCCTTGTCCGGCCGCCTTGGTCTGGCCAAGGCGGCAGCGGCCGCGCTGGGTGCGGTGCTGCTGGTGCCCGAGGCGCAGGCGCAGACGCCGGAAGAGACCGAATTCGCGCTGAATGCAACGCAGGAACTGGTGCTGGCCCACGTTTTGACCGGCAATGCGCAGGTTGATGACGTGGCAGGTGCAGGGATGCGTGGATTGGCGCAGACGTTGTTCTATCGCACCTCGGTCGAACCGGCGGAACCCATCGGGGTTGATCTGGAACGCGATGAGCTGGCGTTTTTCCCGTTGCTCTACTGGCCGATCACACCGGATCAGCCGCAGCCTTCGGTCGAGGCCTATGTCAAACTCAACGCCTATCTGCGGTCGGGCGGTATGATCCTGTTCGACACACGGGATGCGGATGTGGCGCGGTACGGTGCCGCCAGCCCCAATGGGCGCAAGCTGCAACAACTCGCCGGACCTTTGAATATCCCATCGTTAGAGCCTGTTCCTCGCGACCATGTGCTTACCCGCGCCTTCTATCTGCTGCAGGATTTCCCGGGCCGTTATGCAGGTACCGATGTGTGGGTTGAGGCTGCGCCGCCGGATGCGGAACAGATCGAAGGGATGCCCTTCCGCAACCTCAATGACAATGTGACGCCGGTGGTGATCGGCGGCAACGACTGGGCCTCGGCCTGGGCGGTGGACCGCAACGGGCAGGCTCTGCTGCCAGTGGGCCGCGGCTATGCTGGGGAGCGTCAGCGTGAGCTGGCCAATCGCTTTGGCGTCAATCTGGTGATGCACGTGCTGACTGGGAACTACAAATCCGATCAGGTGCACGTGCCTGCGCTATTGGACAGGTTGGGACAATGACCGGAACTGTCATATTCGATCCGCTGATCCCATGGCCCGTCTTGGCCTTTGTCGCCACGATTGCTGTTGCTGGTGTTCTGTTGGCCCTGTGGCGCGGCCTGTCCGGCTGGGCCTTGCGCGGGCTGGCGGCGTTGATTGTTATCGCAGCGCTGGCGGGGCCGGTCTATCAGGTCGAAGACCGCGCGCCGCTGACCGATATCGTGCTGATGATCGAGGATGAAAGCGCCAGCCAGACCCTCTCGGATCGGGCCGATCAGACTGCGCGGACGGCTGAAGAACTGGCCGCTGAAATTGAGTCCCGCGACAATACCGAACTGCGCCGGATCAAGGTGGGCGACGGCAGCGGCGACGAAGGCACTCAGGTCATGGCTGCGCTGAACGAAGCCCTCGCCGAAGAGCCACGCGCCCGGATCGCCGGTATCCTGGTGGTGTCGGACGGGATTGTGCATGACGTCGATCAGACCCCGGACCTGCCCGCGCCGATGCACCTGCTGCAGACAGGGCGGGACAGTGATTGGGATCGCCGACTGATTGTCCGCAACGCCCCCGCCTTTGCCATCATAGGTGAACCCGTGACCCTGACCCTGCGTGTCGAGGACAGCGGGGCCGCACCGGCCGGGGCCGTGACCGCGCCGCTTGAGCTTTCGGTGGATGGGGCCGAGCCCGAGCAGTTGAACATCCCCATTGGCATTGATGTCGAATTGCCCATCACGCTGCCCCATGGCGGCCGCAACGTCATCCAGTTCACGGTGCCCGAGGCCGAGGGCGAGTTGACCGACCGCAACAACACCGCACTGATCCAGATGAACGGAGTTCGCGACCGGTTGCGGGTGCTGCTGGTCTCGGGCGAACCGCATCCCGGCGGACGAACCTGGCGCAACCTGCTGAAATCCGACAGCTCGGTCGATCTGGTGCATTTCACCATCCTGCGCCCGCCCGAGAAACAGGACGGCGTGCCGGTGGATGAGTTGTCGCTGATCGCCTTCCCCACGCGCGAGCTGTTTTTGGAAAAAATTAACGATTTCGACCTGATCATCTTTGACCGCTACAAGCGGCGCGGCATTCTGCCGGCGATCTATCTGGACAACGTCACCAACTATATCAACGAAGGCGGCGCGGTTCTGATCGCCGCCGGGCCGGATTTTGCCAGCGCCGACAGCATCTTCCGCTCACCGCTAGCGCCTATTTTGCCTGCACAGCCCACTGCACGGGTAATCGAGGAACGCTTTGTGCCCATGGTCACGGATCTGGGGCACCGCCATCCGGTGACGACCAATCTGGGCGATTCTGAGGATTGGGGCGCTTGGCTACGCCAGATCGATGTGAACCACCGGACCGGTGAGCTGTTGATGACCGGCGTGGACGATCGCCCCTTGCTGGTTCTGGACCGTGTGGGCGAAGGGCGCGTGGCGTTGCTGGCCTCGGACCATGCCTGGCTCTGGAGCCGAGGGTTCGAAGGCGGCGGGCCGCAGTTGGAACTGCTGCGTCGTCTGGCCCATTGGATGATGAAAGAGCCCGAGCTGGAGGAAGAAGCCCTGTGGGCCGAGGCCAACGGTCAGGTCATGCGCATCATCCGCCAGACGTTGGAAAATGAGGTCGGGCCGGTGACCATCACCCGCCCCAATGGTGAAACGCTTGAGGTTACACTGGACGAGGTGTCTCCGGGCCGGTTCGAGGCGCTGTATTATGGACCCGAGATCGGCCTTTACCGTCTGCAGGAGGGCGAACAGATGGCGGTGATCGGACTGGGCCCCGCCGCGCCGAAGGAGTTTGAACGCACCATTGCCACTGCCGAGATACTGGAGCCCGTGCTGGATGAGCTACGCGGCGGTGCAATGCGGTTGGAGGACGGGTTGCCTGCGATCCGCAATGTGCGCGCCGGGCGTCCGGCCTCGGGGCGCGGTTGGATTGGCCTGACTCCGCGCAATGCGTATGAGACGCGCGACGTCACGCAGGCCGGGCTGCTGCCGCCGTGGCTGGTGCTGCTGCTGGCTGGCGGGTTCCTGCTGGCTGGTTGGCTGCGCGAGGGGCGGCGCTGATTATTCGAATACCACGCTAACTGTGGGGTCGCCGGGCAATCCGGTATAGGTGGCCGATGCTCCGCCCTTGCCCTTTGCAGGGGGCACAAGCGGCCCGAAAGACCCGACCGAGATCAGGTCTCCGGGCTGAAACTCGATACCTTTGGACATCAGCCACAGGGCGGCATTCGCCGGATGCCCCAGAACCGCCGCGCCGGGAGCCTGTGCCAGAACCTCTCCATCCGTGGCGCTTAGCGTGACGGTCATGTCCGCCAGCGCCAGCGTCATCGCTGCAGGGTCAGAAACCGGGATCTCAGACCCCAACACGCCAAGTTTCGGTGCAACCGCGATGGCGGTCAGGGTCACCGGAGTGATCGGTTCACCCTCGGCCAGCGTTAGATCGGGCAGTTCGATGAAGGGTCGGA
Organism: Ruegeria sp. YTSC199; assembly: GCF_059609725.1. Classification (NCBI taxonomy): domain Bacteria; kingdom Pseudomonadati; phylum Pseudomonadota; class Alphaproteobacteria; order Rhodobacterales; family Roseobacteraceae; genus Ruegeria; species Ruegeria sp. YTSC199. Next base: position 8,632 of record NZ_JBXWMF010000008.1, on the reverse strand, counting down.
TCGCCGAGATGTTGTGCATGACCTCGGCAGGTGTGGTGGCTTGGTTGATGCCTGAATCTCCGACAACCAGAACCAGATCGGCCTCGAACACCGGACGGGCGCCCCATGTGATTGGTACCGTTGCCCCGTCCTCCAGCATCATATCGCGGAACAGGACACCCTGAACCGGCTCGGAGGCGCCGAACCGTTCCTGCGCTGGGGCGCTGGTCAGGCCCGCCTTGTAACCGATGACCGGACCCATATGTGGCTCTAATGCGGACACAAGTTTGGCCTGGGTGCACATTGCGTCCTCCATACTGCCGCTTGCGGACAGAGCAGACGTGGGGGTATTGGCCAGGTAGTCCTGAACATATTGATCCATCTGCGCATCCGTGGCGCAATTACCCGTTGCTGACGATGCAAAACAGGTAAGTGAGCAAACTGCTGCAGTAGAAAGAATAAAACGCATGGGGACCTCCGGTTTTCAAAACACTGACACGGGGCGCGCGGCTCGGGCAACGGCTTAAACACTTTTTCACGCTCTGCCCGGATGCTTGTCGCGCAATGGTCCGGGATCACCAAAGATGAGTCTTGCAAACAAACTGGCACAGGAACGGCGCGCGCGACTGGCGGCCGAACGTCTGCTGGCGATGAAACAGTCTGAGCTTTCGGCAGCCAATCGCAAATTGGGCCTGCACGCAATGGCGCTGACCAAACGCATCGACGAGACTCAGGCCGAGGTTGAAACAGTCCGGGATGAGAATGAAAAGGTCAAATCCGATCTGACAGAAGCTAACGCCAAGATCGAGGTGGCCGAGCGCCGCCTGTGGCATTCGATGCAGACCATTCCGGACGGTTTTGCTTTCTTTGACCATCAAAACCGCCTGATCGGGGCCAACGCGACTTACTTCAGCCTGTTTGACGGGCTGAATGAGGTGCAGCCCGGCATCACCTACGCGCGGATCCTCGAGATTCTGACCCAAGAAGGATTGATCGATACCGGGACGGAAAAGACGGCGGACTGGCAGACCAGAATGCTGGAGCGCTGGGCGCAACCGCATCCGGATCCGATGGTGGTCAAGCTGTGGAATGGTGAGTATTTCAAGATGATCGACCAGCGCGGCAATGGCGGCGATGTGGTCAGCCTAGGCCTGAACATCACCGCCTCGGTCCGGCATGAGGCCGAACTGAACGCCGCGCGCGAACGGGCCGAGACCGCAAACCGCGCCAAATCCGCCTTTCTGGCCAATATGAGCCACGAAATCAGGACGCCGATGAACGGCATTGTCGGAATGACGGAACTGCTGTCGGAAACCCCGCTGGACGAGGAGCAGCGCCAATACCTCAACACTATCCGCAACTCGGGCGAGGCGTTGCTGGTGATCATCAACGACGTGTTGGATTACTCCAAGATTGAGTCAGACAAGCTGATCCTGCACCCCGAGCAGTTCGATTTCGAACGCTGCATTCTTGAAGTCGTGATGATGTTGCAACCCAGCGTGCGCAACAAGGGGATGTCGCTGCTGGTCGACTATGACCTGTTCCTGCCGACCCTGTTTGTGGGCGACCCCGGCCGCGTTCGGCAGGTGCTGACCAATCTGGTGGGCAACGCGGTCAAGTTCACCTCCGAGGGGCATGTGTTGATCCGTGTAACCGGGGTGCCGAATGCAGAAACGAATACCTGTGATATCCACGTGGCGATCGAAGATACCGGTATCGGTATCGAGGCCGACAAGATCGGGCACATCTTTGGTGAGTTCAATCAGGTCGAAGACGCAAAAAACCGCGAATTTGAGGGCACCGGGCTGGGGCTGGCCATCACCAAACGTCTGGTCGCGCTGATGGGTGGGACGGTCTGGGTCGAAAGCGAACCGGGGCAGGGATCGTGTTTCGGCTTCCGGGTTTCTCTGCCCACGATCGAAGGTCCTCAACCCTTGCCGCCCGACCTGGCGGATCGCCTGCGCCATGTGATCGTGGTCGAGGATCTAGCCGTGAACTGCGCTATTCTTTCGAAACAGCTGGGACGGTTGGGGTCCCGTGTCACGGTCTGCGCCTCGGGGAGGGAGGCGCTGGCTGCCGTTGATCACAGCGTGGATCTGCTCCTATGCGATAACGACCTGCCGGATATGGACGGCCTTGAACTGGCGATCACGCTAAAGGACAGGGGCTGGGGCGATTTGCCGGTGGTAGTGATGTCGGCCAATCCAGGGGTCATCCACACCAATCGGACCCGACATCTGGTCGAAGGGGTGTTGCAGAAACCCATCCCACGGGCCGAGTTGTATTCGCGCCTGAACACACTGGGCCGCCCGTCCGATGCATCGGACTCGGGGCCGGAGGTGCCGGAAACCCCGCCTGCGCAGCCCTGCGAACGCCAACGACGGATGCGCGTGCTGGCGGCCGAGGACAACCGGACCAACCAGTTGATCCTGCAAAAGATGGTCAAGGATCTGAATATCGACCTGCAATTCGCGGGCAACGGGGTCGATGCGTTGGACATGCATCAGGACTTCGATCCGGACCTGATTTTCATGGATATCTCGATGCCCAGAATGGATGGCAAACAGGCCACGGCAGAAATCCGGCGGCGTGAGATTGAAACAGGGCGGCACGTGCCGATTGTGGCTCTGACCGCTCATGCCATGGCCGGGGATGATCAGGGTATCCTGTCGGCGGGGTTAGATCATTATCTGACCAAGCCGCTGCAAAAACGGAAAATCCACAAGATGATCCTGGATCACCAGCCCCAGGGGGTACTGTCCGTCGTTGTCGAAGACGCACAGGTCGACTAGCCTGATCCCATGTCAGAACGTGGATTTCAGCCTCGTGCATTGGGCGAAATTGCCATTCGTTGCGCCGACATGGGAGCGATGGTGGCGTTCTATGAAGATGTGATTGGGCTAAAGCGCCTGACCGGCGATCACAACAGCGCCATCACCTTTTTCCGCATTGCCGAGGGGTTCGGCGGGCATACGCAGGTGCTGGCTCTGTTTCATCACATGGCGGCCCCGCGGCCCGGGTTGCATCCCACCGGTGCCGACAGGCCAGCGACCGGGGCTGGATCATCGCTGCATCACATCGCGCTGTCGCTGCCCTTTGCCGAACAAGAGGCCGTAATGCGCTGGTATGACAAGATCGGCCAGCCCTACCGCGTTGAACAGTTCGGCTGGATCGGATGGCGCGGCGTTTTCACCGAAGATCCCGAAGGCAACACCGTCGAACTGGTTGCCTATGACCTATCGATGCTGGATCAGGCCTGATAGGGGCGGACGAAGACGGGTTTGTCGTCTTCCGACAGGTCAGAGTGGTATTCATACCCTCCGGTGTCGAAATCAAGCAGACTCTTGGGATCGGTCAGGCGGTGTTGGATGATGTAGCGCGCCATCGCACCGCGGGCCTTCTTGGCAAAGAAGCTGACGATCTTTGGGGTGCCTGCCTTGTCTTCCATGAAGACCGGCGTGATCACCCGCAGTTTCAGCGCCTTCGCATCGACCGCGCCGAAATACTCCTGACTGGCGCAGTTCACCAGAACATCCGAGTTGATCTCGGCCCCTTGTGCGTTCAGCGCCTTGCTCAGCTGATCGCGCCAGTATTCGTACAGGTTCTTGCCCCGCCGGGTTTTCAGCTTGCTGCCCATTTCAAGCCGATAGGGCTGAATCGCGTCCAGCGGGCGCAGCACGCCGTATAGGCCGGACAGAATGCGCAGGTGATCCTGCGCCCAGGCCATTTCAGCTGCGTCCAGTGAAGCCGCTTCCAACCCCTGATACGTATCGCCTGCAAAGGCCAGCGCGGCGGGGCGGGTCACATCCGTTTCAGGGGTATCGGAAAAGGCGCGGTACCGGTCTCGGTTCAGACGCGCCAGATCGTCGCTGAGGTCCATCAGTTTCTTCAGATCGCCCAGCGTCAGGTTGCGGGCGGTTTTCGACAGCCGGATCGCGTCGTCCTGAAAGTCGGGCTGCGTGACCTCGACGTCCCGCTCTGCCCAGTCCAGCCGCTTGGCCGGGGAAATCACTACCAGCATATCCGCCCTCGTTTTTTGCCTGTCCCGCGGTATCTAGCCTGCCTGTTGCAGCACGTCCAGAAACGCGGCGCCAAACCTTTCGTGACGGCGGTCGCCGAGAACCTGTTCCAACCCGCGCGGATCGTCGGGCCGCAACTGTGCAACCTTTGCCAATTGTGAAGCCGAGCAGGTCAGCGGCTTGTCAATTCCGTCGGGGCCGCGCGACAGTTGTGATTGAACCTCGAGCAGCCGGTCGTAAATCTCGCCCTGATCGCGCCCGGCCAGCTTGCGGCGGGCGGGGTGCACGGCTTCGACCGCGCCAGCGATCACTTCAAGGAAGGTATCGCCATAGCGTTCCAGCTTTTTGGCCCCGACGCCACCGATGCGGGCCATGTCGTCCAGCGTTGCAGGGCGGTTTTCGGCCATCTCGATCAAGGTGCGGTCAGGGAAGATTACATAGGCCGGCACCCGCGCTGATTCTGCCAGCGCGCGCCGCTTTGCTTTGAGCGCGGACAGTAGCGGTGCGTCTTCCTCAGAAACCATCGCTTTGACCGCTGGGCGACGGGTCGCCTTGCGGATCGTGTCCTTGCGCAGGTTGATCTGTTCCTCACCCTTCAGGATCGGCTTGGCGGCCTCGGTCATGCGCAGGGCACCGTGACGCTCGGGATCGGGACGGACCAGATCGTGACCCATCATCTGCCGGAAGATCGCCTGCCATTGCGGGCGCGACCAGTCCTTGCCGATCCCCCACGTAGTGAGGGAATCATGACGGCGCGCTCGAATCTTGTCGGTCTCATTGCCCAGCAGGATGTCGATCAGATGGCCTGCGCCGAACCATTCCTCAGTCCGCAGGATCGCGGACAGGGCCATGCGGACGGGAGTGGTGCCGTCGAACACTTCAGGAGGGGTGTCACACAGATCGCATTTGCCGCAGGGTTCGGCCTCCTCGCCGAAATAGCCCAACAGAGTCTGACGGCGGCATTCCAACGCCTCGGCCAACCCCAGCAGAGCGTTCAGCCGTGCGTGGTCGGCCATGCGGCGTTCGGGCGGGGCGAGCCCCTCGTCGATTTGCGACCGGCGCAGGCGGATGTCATCGGGGCCGAACAGGGTGAGGGTTTCCGCGGGGGCACCGTCGCGCCCGGCCCGCCCGATCTCCTGATAGTAAGCCTCGATGGATTTGGGCAGGTCTGCGTGGGCAACCCAACGGATATCGGGTTTGTCGATGCCCATGCCAAAGGCAACGGTGGCGACGACGATCAGGCCGTCTTCTCGAGCGAAACGGGCTTCAACGATACGGCGGTCTTCGGGATCCATCCCGCCGTGATAGTGGCATGTAACGTGGCCTTCGGCGCGCAGGGCCTGGGACAGCGCTTCGGTCTTGTTGCGGGTGCCGCAATAGACGATGCCCGATTGCCCTTTGCGGGCGGCGGCGAAGTCGAGGATCTGCTTGCGTGGTCCATCCTTTGCGGCAAAGGCCAGGTGGATGTTTGGCCGGTCGAACCCGCGCAGGAACTTGCGTGGCGCGGTGCCGTCGAACAGCTTTTCGACTATCTCATCCTGCGTTTCCGCATCCGCCGTAGCGGTAAAGGCCGCCAACGGCACACCCAACGCGCGCCGCAGCTCTCCGATCCGTAGGTAGTCGGGGCGGAAATCGTGACCCCATTGGCTGACGCAGTGGGCTTCGTCCACGGCGATCAGGCTGACATTGATCCGGCGCAGCATCCCCAAGGCCGATCCGGCGGCCAAACGTTCGGGAGCCATGTAGAGGAGTTTCAGCCGTCCGGCCTCCAACGCCTGCCACACCGCATCGGTCTCTTCGGGGGTATTGCCCGAGGTCAGCGCCCCGGCCTCGACCCCGGATTCCTGCAACCCGCGCACCTGATCGCGCATCAAGGCGATCAGCGGAGAGATGACCACCGTCACCCCGTCACGCAGCAGGGCAGGGAGCTGAAAACACAAGGATTTACCGCCCCCGGTGGGCATGATTGCCAGCACGTTTTCGCCTGCGGTCACGGCGTCGACAATCTCTTCCTGACCGGGTCGGAAATCATCGAATCCAAAGACATCTCGCAGCATTGGCGCGGCGTCGAACATGTGCGGGGTGGCCCTGTTTTAAGGTTTATCTGCTCTTAAGACAGGACAATCACATACTAAGATTCGGTGAACAAGAGGTCAGACGAAATAGACCATATTGTTAATCAGGATGATCCGCAGCGCGTAGACGCCGACCAGCACCACCAGAGGCGTCAGGTCCAGCCCGCCCATCGCGGGCAGAAAGCGGCGGATCGGGCCATAAATAGGCTCTAAAATCCGGTTGAGGCCGTACCAGATTTGCGCGACCAGCTGTTGATGCAGGTTGAGCACCTGAAAGTTGATCAGCCAGCTCATGATCACATGGGCCAGAACGATGAACCAGACAATGTCCAGGATCAGCAACAGAATTTGGATCAACGACAGCATGGGGCCTCCGGTAAGTACATGAAACGAGAGGTAAGCGCCCCCGCGACAAAGAGCAAGCCCGTGCCAACAGAACGCTTGCGCAACGGGGCAAAGCCCCGTCTTATGAACGCAACGATAATCAGGGGCGGTTATGGCAGAGATTTCCAAGCGCAAGCGCATTTGGGGCTGGTGGTTTTTCGACTGGGCCAGTCAACCATACCACACCCTTTTGGTCACCTTTGTTTTCGGCCCCTATTTCGCCGGTGTTGCGGCGGGATATTTCTTGGGCACTGGGCTAGAACCTCAGGCCGCGGCAGCGCGGGCGCAGACGGTTTGGGCCAACTGCCTGACGATCACCGGGCTGATCATCGCTTTCGGGGCGCCGTTGCTGGGCGCGATGGCGGATGTGTCGGGGCGGCGCATCCCGTGGATATTTGCCTTTTCGGTGATGTATGCGGTCGGCTCTGCCGCCCTATGGTTCACGATGCCCGATGGATCGAACATGTGGCTGATGCTGTCGGCCTTTGGGTTGGGCTTTGTGGGCGCGGAATATGCGCTGATCTTCATCAACTCGCAGCTGCCCGATCTGGGGGATGACAAAGAGGTCGGAGAGATCTCGGGCTCGGGCTTTGCCTTTGGCTATTTTGGCGGGCTGATCTCGCTGGCGATCATGCTGGCCCTGTTTGTCGAACAGCCCAACGGCAAGACGCTGATCGGAATGGACCCGATGTTCGGGCTGAATGCGGCCATGCAAGAGGGTACGCGGTTCGTCGGTCCTTTCGCTGCCGGTTGGTTCGTCTTGTTCATGGTGCCGTATTTCCTGTGGGTGCGCGATGACCCGGACAGCAATAAGACGGGCAGCTTTGGTGAGGCGTTGCGCCTGCTTGGCAAATCCATCTCGGACCTGCGCCATCGGGTCAGTCTGGCGACCTATTTGGGCTCGTCCATGTTCTATCGCGATGCGTTGAATGGGCTTTACAGCTTTGGCGGCGTCTATGCGCGACTGGTGCTGGAATGGGGCCTGATCAAGATCGGTGTGTTCGGGATCGTCAGCGTTCTGGCCTCGGCCATCTTTGCCTGGATTGGCGGCAAGATGGATAAGAAATACGGCCCTAAACCGGTCATTCTTGTGGCGATCTGGGTACTGATCTTTGTCTGCATCACGGTTGTGTCGATGGATCGGACGCAGGTTTACGGCATCCCGCTGTCCGAAGGGTCGGGCCTGCCGGATCTGGTGTTTTTCGGCTGTGGTGTGCTGATCGGCGGTATGGGAGGCATATTGCAATCGGCCAGCCGGTCCCTGATGGTGCGTCATACCGATCCCAGGGCTCCGGTCGAGAGCTTTGGTCTTTATGGTCTGTCGGGCCGCGCCACCGCCTTTGCCGCGCCCTTGCTGATCGGGATTGCCACAACCGTCACCGGCAGTGCACGCTTGGGGGTGTCACCGATCATTCTGTTGTTTATTCTGGGGCTATTCCTGATGCGCTGGGTCAAGCCGGAAGGGGATCAGAGCAGATGACTATACTACGTTTTTTGGCAATACTCGCCGCAATCACTTGGGCAGGCATAGCCGGGGCACAACCCTTGGCCAAGCAATTGTTCGGGGCGCAAAAACAAAGCTCACAGCAAAAACCGGCCGCGTTCGGCAGTTATTCGCGCGGATGTGCTGCCGGGTCGGTGCAACTGCCCGAAACCGGGCCGACATGGCAGGCCATGCGCCTGTCGCGCAACCGTAACTGGGGGCACCCGCAAGCGATCGACTATGTGCAGGACCTGAGTAAGTTTGCAGCCCGGCAACCGGGGTGGAATGGTCTCTATATCGGGGATATCAGCCAGCCACGCGGCGGGCCGATGACATCCGGCCACCGCTCTCATCAGTTGGGACTGGACATCGATATCTGGATGCTGCCCGGTAACAACATGCGGCTGTCGCGCAAGGCGCGCGAGAACATCTCATCGATTTCCCTGCGTCGTGCTAATGGGGCATTTGTAAACGGTAACTGGACCAAGCAGCACCATGCCGTGCTGCGTGAAGCCGCCAAGGACAAGCGCGTGGCGCGGATTTTCGTCTTTCCCGGTGCCAAAGTGCAGATGTGCAAAGATGAGAAAGGCAATCGAACCTATCTGCGCAAGATCCGTCCGTGGTGGGGTCATCACTACCACTTCCATGTGCGCCTGAAATGCCCCAAGGGTTCGCGCGGCTGTGTCAACCAG